>JAQTYP010000182.1 GCA_028688235.1 Methylomonas sp. | reverse complement strand
AAAGCGGCCGGCATCAAGGTATTGATCACCGATCATCATTTGCCGGGTCATGAGTTGCCGGCAGCCGATGCCATCGTCAACCCCAATCTGGCGGAAGACAAATTTCCCAGCGGCAATATAGCCCGTGTCGGCGTGGTATTTTACGTGTTGATGGCGTTAAGGATACGCCTCAGGGAATTGCATTGGTTCGAACAACATAACATTCCGGAACCCAACCTAGCCCAACTTTTGGATTACGTCGCATTGGGTACCGTGGCCGACGTGGTCGCACTGGATCAGGTCAACCGTATCCTAGTTCATCAGGGTTTGCTACGCATACGCTCAGGCCAATGCCAGTGCGGCATCAAGGCTTTGGTGGCAATTTCCGGCCGCCAACTCTCGACCATGCAGGCGGCGGATTTGGGCTTTGCGGTCGCGCCGCGTTTGAACGCTGCCGGTCGCATGGACGACATGTCGTTGGGAATTCAATGTCTATTGACCGAAGACGCGGCCTTGGCTCGCAACATCGCCGAACAGCTGGATGTCTTGAATCAGGACAGAAAGGAAGTCGAAGGGCAGATGAAGGCGGAAGCCATGGGTTTATTGTCCGATATGAAGGCCCTGGACGAACAGCACGTGCCGGCCGGCGTCTGTCTTTACGACGCCAATTGGCATCAAGGCGTCATCGGGATTTTGGCTTCGAGAATCAAGGACCGTTTGCACAGGCCGGTCATCGCCTTCGCGCCGGCCGACAACGGCGAGTTGAAAGGCTCGGCCCGTTCTATCGCCGGCATCCATATTCGCGACGTATTGGCCGATATCGCTGCCGATCACGCGAAGGTCTTGAGCAAATTCGGCGGGCATGCGATGGCGGCCGGCTTGAGCATCAAGTTACACGATTATCCGCATTTTGCGTTGTTGTTTGCCGATGCAGTCGCAGCCAAGCTGAGCCAGGTCGATTTGGAACAGAAGGCTTGGAGCGATGGCCAACTCGATCAGGAGCATCTGACATTGGCCTTTGCCGAGCAATTGCAGGCGGCCGCGGTTTGGGGGCAGGCTTTTCCCGAGCCGGCATTCAACGGGCTTTTCGATGTCTTTCAATGCCGCGTCGTCGGCAAACAGCATCTCAAACTGGTATTGAAGGTGCCGTTTAGCAATTTGATGATAGACGCCATCGCATTCTTCGCCGACAAGCCGGAAAATTGGCTGGGTTGCCGGAAAGTCAATGCGGTGTACAAGCTCGACATTAACGAATACCGCGGCCAACGCAGTCTGCAATTGCAGGTGCAGTATATGGAAAAAGTGGGGTAAGCCAGGCGTGCTGGAAAAAACCTTGAATTGGGTGGATAAACATGTGTACGCCGTGTTGCTGGCGGTGCTGGCCTTACGTTTTGGTTTTTTGTTGACGAACGGCTTGGAACTGATCGGCGACGAGAGTTATTATTGGGATTGGTCCAGGCAGCCGGATTGGTGTTATTTCAGCAAGCCGCCCATGGTCGCGTGGTTGATAGCGGTGTTTACCTGGCTGTTGGGCGATCATGACTGGGTCGTGCGCTTGCCGACCTTGGTCTTGGGTACGCTGTTTTTGGGTTATTTTCACATGACGGCCAAAGCCTTCTACGGTCCGCGGGCGGCGGCGATGGCTTTGATGTTGATGTTGGCGACGCCTATCAACGTGTTGGCCAACTTTCTGATGACTATCGATCCGCCGCTCTATTGCTTCTGGATCATGTCGCTTTATTATCTGCGCCGGGCCTTGTTCGACGGCGATGTCTACGCCTGGTTTTGGGCGGGTTGCGCCAGTGCGGCGGCCTTGCTCAGCAAGCAGGTGGCGATCGCCTTGCCTTTGGCCTTGTTGGTTTTCTTGTTATTCGACAGGCAGCGGCGAATTTTGCTAAAGCGCGAATATTGGCTGTATCTGATGCCGATCGTTGCGGCTGCCGTGCCGATATTGGTCTGGAATCAACAGCATGATTGGGTCATGTTCGGACATAGCAAGGGCCATTTCGGTAATCATGATAGTGTCGATTGGATCAAGCATTTGCAGCATGCCCGGGATTTTTGGCTGTATCAGTTGCTGCTGCTGTCGCCGGTGATCTTTTTTCTGGCGGTTTGGAGCAGTCTAAAGGCGGCTTTCGGTTTCAGTCGTTTGAGTGCGGAACAACGCTTCCTGTGGTTGATGGGACCTTTGATGTTGCTGGCCGTCTTGCTGCTGAGCTTATTGCAAAAGGCGCAAGGCAATTGGTCTATGCCGTTTTACATCAGTGCGTTGATATTGCTGGCAGGAAATTGGGCGGCGGGTGCCTCTAAAGCTTCGATTAAATTTGCGTTGGGTTCGGGCTATTTGATGGTGGCGATGACCTACGTCGTGCCGCTGTTATTGCAAGCTTTCGATCTGAAATACAGTGCCTTCTATCCGGCCAAGCGCTTCAAAAGCTGGCACGAGACTGCGCTGAACGTGCATTTCGATAGGCTGATGACGGAAACCGATCTGGCGGATAGCTTTGTCGTGGCACTAGGTCATCGCTATCTGGCCAGTCAGTTGGCATTTTATCTGCCCGATCACCCCAAGGTTTACCGTTTCGAAGAATCCGGGCAAACCATTAGCCAGTACGAAGTGTGGCCTGGGCCTCATCGGTTTGCCGGAAAAAACGCCTTTATCGTCGGCGAAGTAAGCGATCAGGGTTTGCCTGCTCAGTTGAAGAATGCCTTTGCCCGTGTCGTGTTTCTGGCCGAAGTGGTCAATCCCAACAATCCCCACTCGCCGTACAAGGTCTATCTTGCGGAGAATTTGATCGCTTGGCCCGATTTAACCAAGCAACCTTTAACAACGGATTGATATGTCTCATAGAACTTTAAGGCGAGCCCGCCGCGAGTTGCTGGTCTTGTGTTTTTTTGCGCTAGCCACCACGGCCCTTTTCTGGGCGACGCCGCTAGATACCCAGATGGCCGCGCTGTTTTACCATGACGGCGATTGGCCTTATCGACATGGCGCGTGGATAAAAATCTTATACGACTACGCCTTTCCGTTTACTGTCGTTTCCGGATTAGCTGCGCTGACGGTTTCTATTGCCGGTCATTATCATCACTATACCCGGCGGTTTCGCAGAAGGGCGTTGTATATTTTGCTGGTCATCGCGCTCGGTCCCGGTGTCGTGGTCAATTTGGTGGTCAAGGACCATTGGGGGCGCCCGCGCCCGTTGCATACTCAAGCGTTCGGTGGCGAATATGCTTATGTGCCTCCGTTGAAAATTGGGCATACGCCGGATAAATCTTTCGTCTGCGGTCACTGTTCGGTCGGGTATGCCTTTTTTGCGTTGTATTTTTTATCGCAAAATCATAAAGCGGTTTATTTTAGCTTGGCCTTGATATTGGCCTGGACCATGGGTTTTACCCGCATGACTTCGGGTTCGCATTTTTTGTCGGATATTTTATGGTCCGGCTATTTGGTGTTTCTGGTGGCTTATGCGCTGTATTACGGTTGGTTTATCAGCATAAAACCTCTTAAAACGGAGCCTGAAAATCAGCCATGAGTCCGACTATCTGGGTGGATGGCGATGCCTGTCCGAATACGATTAAAACCGTGTTGTTTCGCGCGGCGGAAAAAAGACGGCTGAAATTATGGTTGATTGCCAATCATACTGTTGCCACTCCGCCGTCCAAATTCATCCGGGCAATACGCGTCAGCGGCGGTTTCGATGTGGCCGACGATTACATCGTCAAACATCTCGAGGTCGGCGATTTGGTGATTACCGGCGACATCCCGTTGGCTTCCAGAGTCATAGCACTCGGCGGCTTTGTGATCAATCCGCGCGGCGAAAGTTATACCCTGGAAAATATCGGGGAAAAGCTGGCGATGCGAGATTTTCTGGATGACATGCGCAATAACGGCCTGATTACCGGCGGTCCGGCGGCGATGTCGGCCAAGGACGTGCAATCCTTCGCCAATGCCTTGGATCGCTTTCTGGTTAGCCGGAGAATATAACAGGCTGGGTTTTAGCGTTTAGCTTGTTATAATGGTCGCTGTTTTTTGAAATTATCCGACGAGAGATTTGCATGATTCAAGGTAGTATCGTTGCTTTGGTAAGCCCGATGTTCGAAGACGGCGCAGTGGATGATGTTAGTCTGAAAAAGCTGGTGGAGTTTCATATCGAGCAAGGTACGGATGCGCTGGTTGCGGTCGGCACCACCGGTGAATCGGCAACCTTGGATGAGGACGAACACTGTCATGTGATTAAGACCGTTGTCGATTGCGTGGCGGGGCGGATGCCTGTAATCGCCGGCACCGGAGCCAATTGCACGCGGGAAGCGATAGCGTTGACCCAAAGAGCCAAACAAGCCGGTGCCGATGCCTGTTTGTTGGTCACGCCCTATTACAACAAGCCGACGCAGGAAGGCTTGTATCTGCATTATAAAGCGGTGGCCGAAGCGGTCGATATCCCGCAAATTCTGTACAACGTACCCGGACGTACCGGTTGCGACATGTTGCCGGAAACGGTCGGACGCTTGGCAAAGATATCCAACATCGTAGGCGTCAAGGAAGCGACCGGTAAATTGGAGCGCGTCAAACAAATCCGCGACTTGTGCGGCGACGATTTTGCGATTTATACCGGCGACGATGCGACGAGTCTGGAATTCTGTCTGCTGGGCGGTAACGGCAGCATCACCGTGACCGGCAATGTCGCGCCCAGGCTGCTGCACGACATGATCACGGCGGCGATGCGCGGCGATAGGGCGACTGCCGAAGCGCTGGATGCGAAATTGACCGGTCTGCATAGTGCTTTGTTCGTTCAGTCCAACCCTATTCCGGTGAAATGGGCGGTGGCCGAAATGGGGCTGATGAGTAAAGGCATACGTTTGCCGCTGACCTGGTTGACCGACGACTGCGTGCCCGCGGTGCGCGCCGCGATGCAGCAGGCAGGCGTTTTATAGATATGAATAATCGTCGCATCCTGCGCTCGACGTGTGCCGGCCTGTTGATCCTAGGGCTTGCCGGCTGTAGTACTATCAAGAGTTGGTTTCCCGACAAGGAAAAAGATTATCAGTTTACCTCGGAGATTCCGGAACTGATAGTGCCGGATGATTTGAAGACCAAGGGTTTGGCCAGTTTGGAGCCCCAGGCTATCGCCCAGACAGACGCCGAAACCGAGTCGCTTTCCGGTGCGGAGGTAGGGGCGGCAAGCGAAGGCGGCGACACTGCCGAGACGGTTTCCGATACCCGTGCAGATCAACCAGAAGCGGAACAACGGCAGGTCGAAATAGCGCCTGTTGCAGGGGGCGCCAGCAGTCTGCAGATCGATCAGGGACAGACTCCGGCCACGCGCATGGTCGGGCGTGCGCTCACCCGCAAGCAACTGGAAATTGTCGAACGTAACATCGACAAGGGTTTTTTCTATGTCAAATTCGATCCCGATGCGGTAGAGGTCAAAGACGACAGTATCTGGGACGAGCTTAATTTCATGTTTGGCGATGACCCGAGCAAGGAAGAGGAATACCGGATTACCGTGCATCAAATCGCCGAGCAAAGCAGTGAAGTGACGATACAGGACAGCAGCGGCAAGACGCTGTCCAATGCGGTGGCTAATGCCTTGCTAAAGTTGATTACCGAGGGTATCAACGAGGTCGTGAAGCAAGACAATGCCAGCGAGACTGCGCCTGCCGAAAGCAACGAGCAAAAACAACCGGAGACGAGCGCTGAACCTCAATAGGCCGGTCTTCCGCTAAGGAAGGAGCATGAAGTAAATTCTTCAAAATCGGAAGGGGGGTTCAGTGACTCGATTGGCAGGTGTCGGCGGCAGGGATAGCCGCCGCCAAGCCAGCATGGATGTATTCACGGCGTCCTGTCGAGCGAGTCACCGAACCTCCACAATGCGTACTGTTTCGAGAAGTTATTTTACGCATATTCCTAAAGTATTTACGACGTCCTGTCCGGCGAGGGCTACCAACTTAAGTCGGGACAGTCAGAGGTTAAGCCTTCCTCTGTGTCCCGTTTTAAACGAGAAGCCCCGGCGAGCAACCTTGCCCTGCTGTGCTACTTTCATTTGCCGTGGGGTGTAGCTTTTTCATGATCCTTGGGTCTTGTCGAACGATAGACGCTTAAATCAACGTCCTCGAATTACCATTTATTGTCTTAGATACTATTTCAGAATCGCCTATGTTGACCATTCCCGGAACTCCCGCCCTTTCGTCCTT
This sequence comes from Methylomonas sp., assembly GCA_028688235.1. Classification (GTDB taxonomy): domain Bacteria; phylum Pseudomonadota; class Gammaproteobacteria; order Methylococcales; family Methylomonadaceae; genus Methylomonas. Next base: position 838 of record JAQTYP010000182.1, on the reverse strand, counting down.
CCGTATCGAAAAATTGCTCGGCCAGATGCAGTCGGTAGAGCACACCATTCGTAAGGTAGAGGCTCGCTTCGTTCATTTCGTGCAGTCGGATGCGGAATTGGCCGGCATGGAGCTGCAGATGTTAACTCGCTTGTTGGATTACGGTGACGTTGCGACTGCGCCGGATGCTAGCGCCGAATCGACGGCAAGCGTTACGACGCTTTGGGTCGTGCCTCGTTTGGGTACGATCTCGCCGTGGTCGAGCAAGGCCACGGAAATCGCAGAGCGCTGCGGATTGGCTTCCGTCAAGAGAATCGAGCGCGGCGTCCAATATCGTATCGTATCCGATGCAGTATTGGATAAGGGCGTCCTACAACGACTGGCGGGCCTGCTGCACGACCGCATGACCCAGCAAGTCGTCACCGACGAAGCACAATTGGATTTGTTTGCCGAACACGAACCCCAGCCTTTGCAGACCGTCGATATCATCGCGCAGGGCAGGGCGGCATTGGTGCTAGCCAATACCGAACTCGGTTTGGCCTTGTCCGCCGACGAAATCGATTATCTGACGACAAGCTTCACGCAATTAGGGCGCAATCCGACCGACGTCGAGTTGATGATGTTTGCCCAGGCCAACTCCGAACATTGCCGGCACAAGATTTTCAACGCCAGCTGGACGATAGACGGCGAGGAACAAGCCAAGTCGCTGTTCGCCATGATACGCAACACCTACGACGAAAATCCGCAAGGCATTTTATCGGCTTATAAAGACAATGCCTCTGTTATTCGCGGGCCGGCAGCCAAGGTATTCATCCGCGACGCCGCCAGCCATCACTACGCTTACGTCGAGGAAGAAGCG
>JAQTYP010000181.1 GCA_028688235.1 Methylomonas sp. | reverse complement strand
AATGAGGTTTCGCGGCCGTCAAATCTTTCAGGTTTTGATCGATCAACACCCTCAACGGCGTATGCGGCAAGAAACGTCCGATTTGTAATTCCGCCGGCGCACTGCATTCTGCGACGAACAACAACTCCAACAAAAACTGCCCCGGTTTCAATTGCGGCTGTTTGATGATACTGACCGCCGCATTGCCGGTCTCGCTGGACAACACCAAGTCCATCGCCGCCAGCACCATAGGATGTTCTTGTGTCAGAAACTGCATGTCTTCCCTAGCCAAAGCGACATCCCGGCTAACCGTAACCGTAAGTCCGTCGTCCTGCAACATCGGAAAGTGCGAGATACGCAAATTTTCGCTAGGCCACAAGATGTGGCAATCCTTAGAGTGATATTCGACATCGACTCCGTAACAATCGAACATCGCTTCCATATAAGGCCATAAACTGCCGTCATGTTCCGTTGCACGCAACTGTTGGATCAGCGACTCCGCTTCCGCCGGACGGCAAGAATTCAGCTCCAGCAAGAGATCACGACCTTTGTGCAGTTCTTCTTCCGTTTGCGCCGTCAATTCCCGCGACTTGGCAATAAAGCGTCCGATGGTAGCCTGATCCGGACTCGCCAACAGCTCGCCCAACTCGACGTCCAGGTGCTTGGCGACGATACCGGCCGCCGAACAGTTGTGCCTGAAGGCATCCAAACCCTCCTCATACCAGCGGTAAAGCAGATGCTGCGGACTATCGACCAAATAGGGTATATGAATCTGAATCACATGCTTTTGCCCTATCCTATCCAGACGACCTATACGTTGTTGTAACAGATCGGGATTGCGCGGTAAATCGAACAAAATCAAATGGCGGACGAATTGAAAATTCCGTCCCTCACTACCGATTTCCGAACATAACAGTACTTGAGCGCGGCTCTCGTCGTCGGCGAAAAAGGCCGCCGCCCTGTCGCGCTCGACTATGCTCATGCCCTCGTGAAACACGGCGGCGGTATGGCCGACATGCTGCCGTAGCAGCAATTCCAGCCGGATGACGGTCTCGGCATGTTGGCAAATCAGCAAGGCCTTTTCATCGCCCAATTCTTTCAGCTTATCCAGTAACCAAAGAAAATACGGACTGGCCGCCAAATCGGTGTCGGACTGACCTTGTAAGGGATAAGCATGGCGCTCGCGGTCCGGAAAACCTTGCACGGTATGACGAGAGTTTCTGAATAAAATCCGGCCTGTACCGTGATGATCCAGCAACAACAGGATCAATTCGTCGCGTATCGCTTGATTGCCAGGATCGGCGTTGAATTGTTGCAACAATTTGTCGACGTTATCGTGCAACAACAGGCTTTTCAGGCGCGCCTGCTGCTCGGTGGACAAAGCCTCGCCGCTAATCAATTGATTGGCCAAATCGGCTACCGGTGCAAACTGACCTTCCTCCACTAAAAACTGCCGAAAACTGTAAAAGCGATCGGGATCGAGCAAACGCAAACGGGCAAAATGGCTTTCCTTGCCCAATTGTTCCGGCGTTGCCGTCAGCAATACCAGCCCGTCGACGCTATTGGCCAATTGCTCGACGAACAAATAATCGGAACTGGGGGCCTGTTCGCTCCATTCCAAATGATGGGCCTCGTCGACCACGACCATATCCCAACCAGCATCCAAAGCTTGGGTCTGACGCTCAGGAAAATCGGCAAAAAACTGTTGGCTGCACAGTATCAGTTGCTCGGTCGCGAACGGATTTTCGTCCTGACAGGCCAAACAGCGGGTTTCATCCAACAAACTGAAGCGCAGATTGAATCGGCGGAGCATTTCCACCAACCATTGATACATCAAGGCTTCCGGCACCAGAATCAAGACACGCCGGCTCAAACCGTTGATCAGCCTATGCTGCAAAATCAATCCGGCCTCTATGGTCTTACCCAAACCCACTTCGTCCGCCAGCATGACCCGAGGTGAAACCCGATTGGAGGCCTCATGCGCAATATAAATCTGATGCGGGATCAACGCAGCACGCGCGCCTTGCAAACCTTTGACGACCGATTGCTGATGTTGCTGCTGGCGGCGCCAGGTGTCGAAGCGCAGGCTAAACCAGGCACTGGGATCGAACTGGCCGGTAAATAGCCTATCCTGAGGCTTGTTGAACTGGATATGGTGATTGAGCTCCATCTCGTCGATTTGCTGAAGCTGTCCATCCTCATCCAGACCGAAATAACTCAGCAAGCCGTTATGTTGCTGTACCTGTTGCACGGTGATCTTAACGTAGTCGGTGGACTCGACGACATCGCCTTCGGCAAATTTTACCCGCGTCAACGGCGCATTGTCGCGCGCATAAACCCGCTTGTCGCCTGTAGCCAAAAACAATACGGTAACGCGGTTGAATTCCGCATCCAAAATCATACCTAAACCGAGTTCCGACTCGGTGTTGCTAATCCAGCGTTGGCCGGGAATAAAGTCGTTCATTAATCGAGGGAAAATTATCTATTTTGTTATTAATGGGATATAAGGATAGTCTTTCAGACCCGCCTCTTTTCGGCTCTTATACCAGATGTTGATACCGTCGAATGATGGCTCTACTTTCGATACCAGAACATTCGAGGTCACGACAGGTGAAATGTCCGACGTTTTGAGATGAAGCAGTTCATTATGACCATTTCTTTCCATCAAAACGATATTATTGGTCAACTCTATAGAGTTACTTTTATAACGATACCCTTCCAACCCATAGCCAATCAAATCGGCATTGGTCGAATTCGGACCTTTTTCCAATACCGAGTAAGAGATACTCAGCAATCCCCCATTGGAAACATCGATTAGCCGGCTATCGTTTGCCCCCAGCGAAGCGATTACCGAGCGCGTAATCTTATTGAACCCGGCACGGGATTTAATTTCGTGCCCTTCATCACCGGAAGCTATAAACCAACTGTCTTCTACATATAGTTCACCGCCACCGATGTAGATCCCATGCGAACGTCCAGCTTTGCCGAGAGACTCGAATCGACTATCTTCTATCGTCACCACACCGGGCTCCGGTCCGGTCAAGACTCCTTGCTCGCTGTTATGGAAATACACGTGGCCAAGGGTTAAATCTTTACCCTCTAACCTGACACAGGCCCCGTTATTGTCGGACACGTAAATGCCCATACACTCTATATTACTGATTCTATTACCATTCCCTTTGATGACGATAGCCGCCTTGCCTTCTGCAGCTACGCCATCGAAGATAACATGGCCTTTACCGAAAACCGTCAAGCCGTTTTTATTTAACACCAATGGGGTTTTATAGATTCCAGTACCCAATTCCAAGGTATCTCCGTCCTGCAAATGCGCGGCTGCAGCTTCCAAACTAAAATATTCGCGCCCATTCAGCAGAATTTTCATGTCGGGAAGCGCCGGCCCGGGCTTGGGAGACCAAGTTCCGAATGCGATTGTTATGCTGTTGCCTTTGTCCTCAAGTCCAGCCTGCTTCTCGATTAACACAGAAAGCTTAGCCTGGAGGATTTGCCAGACAGTCGGATAGCGGATCAAAGCCGCCGCGCCCAGTATATGTGCCAAAATACCCACTAAAACCAGGTAATTAAGCACCACTTTTCTGATAATTCGGATCAAACTAGATTCCTGGTTTCATTAACGGAATACGGACAAACGTGTCTAAGCTTTCGAAAACTTTAAGATGAAGGCTTGCAAAAAGTCAGACAGCATTCCTCTTTCCAAATGATTGATGCCTGCCGCAGCTTTTCTGCCGCCACCGCCCGGAAAGCGAGAGCATAGCTCGTCTGCCCCAAGTTTATCGGTTAAAGGCGCTCGCACACTGACCAAATATCCCCCAAATTCATTTGGGCTTAAAATTGCGTGGGCCCGGTGCGGATGGCTATTGGCCAAATCATTGCCCCAAACACCGCTTACCCGTCGCGACCACGCTTCGTCGGGCAAAATAAATAAAGCGGCACGATCTGACTGATACTCAACCGGAGAATTTTTTACGCGCTCCATGTCAGCGGCATAACCGGCCACCAACGCTTGATAGACATCGGCCCGATCTTCCACAAATTCGAACGGCGACCGATAGCCCAACAATATTCTAAACAACCGATCGGGAGGAAAATATAAATCTTCAAGGTGTGAACCATAGCTATTGTAATTCAGATAAACACCCAATTGCCGCAATTGTTGCAGGCGATCAGCCGATAAGTTTAATGGTTGCGCCGCACGAACTGCGCTGTCGTCAAGATTGTCGCCGAATGCGGCCACTACCGCCCAGGCCGAAAAACGGTGATTCAAATATCGATCTATCAACAAACTGGTACAGACATCGGCATCGGTGTCTATGATAGCCTTCAGCCGAGGATAGTCTGGAATTTCACCCGCCTGATGATGGTCGACATAAAACACGTCGACCTGACTTTCCAATAACTCCAAAAGAGGCTGGCGATTTTTATCCAACGAAATGTCCAGAACGGTAGCGCTATCGCCCTGACGGGCGTTAACCCGCCTTAACAAACCGATATCGCGCTTGACGCCGGTAATCAGCGTAGATTCCAAAGGCTCGGCCAGTCGCAATTGCAATAACGCGCAAATGCCGTCAGCATCGCCATTGAATACATCAAAATGCATCGAAATTTCCCATGCTAATCATTTTTGGCAATGCCGCGTTCTTTCAATAAAACCATCACCTGATCGGTGCATTCATCCAGGGAGTAGCGACCGGTATCGATACTGAGTTCCGGATTATCGGGCACTTCGTATGGAGACGAGATGCCGGTAAAATGTTCGATTTCACCTTGCCTGGCTTTTTTATACAAGCCTTTGACATCTCGCTGTTCACAGGTTGCCAAATCACAGCGGCAATATATTTCAATAAAATCGCCGTGCGGCACCAATTTTCTAGCCAGATTTCTTTCGGATTTGAACGGCGAAATGAAGGCAGTCAGCGTGATGGTCCCCGACTCCAGCATCAGCTTGGCCACTTCGGCTATACGCCGGATATTTTCCTGGCGGTCTTGGTCGGTAAAGCCCAAGTCTCCGCATAAGCCGTGACGAACATTGTCGCCGTCAAGCACAAAAGTACGGCAACCTATTTGATGCAGACGCTCTTCCACGGCATGAGCCAGCGTCGATTTCCCTGCACCGGATAAGCCCGTAAACCATAATATGGCCGCTTTGTGACCATTTTGTAGTTCGCGCCTGCCCCGAGTCACCGTGGCATGATGCCAGACGGTGTTACTGCTCTGTTTTGTCATATTACTGTTAGCTTAGATTAGGCTTACAAACCACTTCACCGTTTCCGACAGCAGCATCTTGCACAGAAAAGCATTCAATGACCATAATCCAGTTTTTGAATGTCCTTTAAAACGCCATTTTCGAATTCCAGAAACTGTTTGAATTTTCTAGGACCAAAATTGTAAATCCATTCTTCGATCAGCACTTCCTCGTATCGGCTCTCTTCGAGCGCCCCGTAAGGATGGCGCAAACGGCTGCCTCTGATGGCAATCCGTTCAGTAGCCGATTCCTGTTCACCACACTTTTCCAGCACATCCAGTTTGTGATCGCCCACCTGTACCAGCCAGCGACCGCAACGAAAGGCCAGCGCATCGCTTGCTACCAGCAACAAAGAGATCAAAAGCACCGACTTTTTCATTTCCAGTTCCGTTACGGCGTGACAGTATATTGCTGCGTATAACGAGCACCTTTGTCGCAAACGGCACGGCTGGTCGGCGACTCGCAGGAAATATCGGAAAATTCCGCCTTCAACTCGCCCGGCTTGTCCGGCACGAAATAGAAGCGAAAATTCGGATCGGCACTGATGGCGATATCGATGCTGGCGTTCAACACCGGCGCGCCGTTAAATGTGACTCTTAATTGATCGATGAAGTGCGACTTTCTAACAAAGCGCGTCATCTGGTCCATTTGCATACCGGTGATATTCGGGTGACTGATCATTAACTGCGCCTCGGTCGGCTTGCCGACTTGCAGATGATCATCCAAACGGAATTTGACTTTGCCCAGGCGCTTCATCGCTTCATCCAGATCCGCGCCTATCGGTGCCGAGCATCCGCCGCTGGCCTTGACGAATTTCTTCGTCATCGTCAATTTGCCGTCGTTGGTTTCGGCAATCGCCCGGATATTGCTATAGGTGTTGACCCGTACCCGCATCGCCAGATCGGCCTTGCCGCTTTCAGGAAAGAACTCGAACTCGCCGACGAAAGGAAACGGATTTTTGTCGACGAACATCCAGATCCTTTTGATGTATTTTTCCTTGGTTTGCGCGATTTTACTGCTGACTCTGACCGGCACTATGGCCGGATCTTCGGCCCGGTAAGGCGCTTCCAAGGCTATCACGGCATCCGATTCCTCTAGGGTTTTTCCGGCAAAAAATTGACTTTTTATCGTCTCGTTCCAGGTAATATCGTCACCCTCGGCTAACGCAACAGCGGGCAATAACAGTAGCAAACAAGCGATTTTATGCAGCGGCTTCATAACATCCTCACTATGATTGAAAATTCAGTCTTCCCATTCCAATTCGGCAAAGGCGATGGTGACGTTTTTACGATGAAATTCCTCGAACAACTGCCAGTCATCCTTTGCGGCCAAACCGACATGGTCGACGGCATATTCCAGGGTTTTCCCCTGTTTGATCACGGCCCTTATCTCTGCGGCTAAATCTTCGAGATAAGTCTTATGCGGCTGCATCGCGGCGGGCCAGTCTTTGACCAAGGGGCCGTGCCCCGGAATGACCAGGCGATAACGATTTTTCCGCAACCGCTCCAGTTCAGCTATCCAGCCTTTGATGCTACCGTCTATGACCGGGATATGCTCTAAAAACAGCAAATCGGCCAACCACATCGTATCGGTATTTTTGTCGTAAACGCTCAAATCGTTATCGGTATGAGCCGTGGGATGAGCCGTCAAGACGATCTCCCGATTCCCCAAATTGAGCGTCATCGAGTCTTTGACCTGTAAATCGGGCGGAATGATGTTGGCGGCGGTTACCCGAATATCCAACAATTCATCGGCCTTACCGAGGTAATGCGGAGCCCGGGTCGCCATGGCCCGTTCCAGCTTGTGGTGCCCTACGAATTGAAC
>JAQTYP010000180.1:4039-7064 GCA_028688235.1 Methylomonas sp. | reverse complement strand
ACCGTCGAGGCCGATGATTTCCGGCGTCACTAGATGAGCCGGCATGACATAAGCGCTGACAGGATGCCGAGACAATAAACGATTCAGCTCATCCACCAATTGCCAGCCCTGAAGATTCAACGGCTCGGCCACCGTGCCGCGTTGGAAGATTCCCGCCTGAATGCGCAGAAAGGCGGCGGAGCTGCCGTCTCCCGCGGAAAACAAACTGATGTCCCGGCCTGCCTTGGTCAACTCGGGCGCCATATAATCGAAGAAAATATCGTTGATAGCCAAAGTATGGGTCCATCGTTTCCCATAGTATGCCAGCCATTCCTTAGTAATCTCCGGCATCAGATGGGCGCTTTGCGAGATCGGCAGGTCGCGGACTTCCAGCAACACGCAATCCCGGCATTGCCTGATGATTTCAGCCATTGCATTGGCTTTGGCCGTCGCGATCTCGAAGTTGCTGTCGTTGACGATGATCATCCCGCCGGAAGCATGGCTGTCGACTATGGCGGCCATTGCCGTCACGCGCGCCACTTCCAAAGGATCGGTCGAAACGTTCATCGCCACGGCGCCGCCGGAAAGCCTTCCGGCCGTCGGCCCTACATGCCAACCAACTATAGGTATGCTCCGTTTGACATAAGCAGCCAGATCAGGTTCGAGGCTGGCGGCATCGCTGCCGACCAGAATCATCCCGTCCGGATTCGTCGCCAGGGCATTGGTCAGTTCCTGCCGCCGGCCTTCGTGATGGCCGCGCGCGTCGAAAACCTGGAACTTCCAACCTATTTCGGCAGCGGCTTCGGCGATACCGCGAGCTACGCCCAGTACGCCGCCATTGCGCAAGTCTTCGCAAACGACCGCGACCCTCATCCCTTGTTTTCCAATTGGGCCGGACTCGGGCCCGCCCCAGCGGGATGCGCGATTGCTTGCATCCGCCACTGCTCGGCGCATTTCATCCAGAGACAATGCCTTGTCCTCGGCCGAGACAATTTCCACCAGCAGCAGGCAAACCAAGGCCGCAAGCACGACCGGTCGGCCCAGGCTATAAGGAGCTAGGCTGCGGCACTTTAATCTAGGGATGGGCCATTTCATGTTCTGTGTTTCGGTAGGGCTTTTCGTTGTGTGCTTTAATCATTACAAAACCACTCCCTTTCCGGTCTGGAATCCAAATGGCTACGACCCGTTAGTATCTCTCAAATTTTATGCCTGAAAACGTTTTATCGGCCAAAGATCTCACTGTAACCGGATTTATTCTTGCTTAAACGTCATCGACGTTGACAACCGGCCTCGGAAGCAACATGATTCGAGTGAGTTTTTTGTCCCTGAGCATACATGAGTAACGACACGCTGCAAATCCGCCGTATCGGCATCGATACCTACCATGAAAATGTGGCTTATTTGAATCGGGACTGCGCGATTTACCGTGCCGAAGGTTTTCAAGCCCTATCCAAGATCAAGGTTTGCGTCAACGGCACGAAGCTTTTGGCCGTGCTGAACGTCGTCGACGACAAATCCATCGTACACCCCGGCGAACTAGGGCTTTCCGAACAGGCGTTCAAGCAGCTTAACATCGCCGAAAATTCCCTGGTGACCGTCGAGCATGCAGAGCCTCCCGAGTCCATGGATGCCGTCAGACGCAAGATCAACGGCGAACGACTGGACCAACAAGACTTTGATGGTATCGCGCAGGACATCGCCGATACTCGTTATTCCAAAATGGAAATGGCGGCGTTTCTGGTCGCTACCGGGCAAAATAATCTGGATCGCGACGAATTATTGTATCTGACCAGGGCCATGCTGAATTCCGGCGAACGCATGAACTGGCAAGAACCTTTGGTTGCCGACAAGCATTGCATAGGCGGCATACCCGGCAATCGCACGTCCATGTTGGTCGTGCCCATCGTCGCCGCCCACGGTATGTTGATTCCTAAGACCTCCAGTCGGGCGATCACGTCACCGGCCGGTACCGCCGATACAATGGAAGTCCTGGCCGAAGTCAATCTGCCGCCGGAAGAGTTGCATGAAATCGTCCGGCAATACCGGGGTTGTCTGGCCTGGGGTGGCACGGCCAAGTTGGCGCCTGTGGACGATTTGCTGATATCGGTCGAACGGCCCCTAGGCATCGATTCTCAAGGCCAGATGGTCGCGTCGATTTTGTCGAAAAAACTGGCGGCGGGATCGACGCATTTGTTGATAGACATACCGGTCGGGCCAACCGCCAAGGTCCGCTACATGCGCCAGGCCCTGGCATTACGCAAGTTGTTCGAGTTCGTCGGCGACAGGCTCAACATTCATCTGGAAGTGATGATCACCGATGGCCGCCAGCCTATAGGGCGCGGTATCGGCCCTGTTCTGGAGGCGCGCGATATCATGCGGGTGTTGGAAAACAATCCCGAGGCCCCCTTCGATCTACGGCAAAAATCGCTGCAATTGGCCGGGCGCATCATCGAATTCGATCCGGATGTCAGAGGTGGTCAAGGCTACGCGATTGCCAGGGATATTCTGGATTCCGGACGGGCGATCGCAAAAATGAACGATCTGATTCTGGCCCAAGGCGCAAAACCCATCGATTTCACCCCCGGGGCATTAAGTTATGAAGTGCTTGCCGAACAAGACGGCGTCGTGACGCATATCGACAATCTGCAAATGGCGAAAATAGCCCGCATCGCCGGTGCGCCGATGGAAAAGAGCGCCGGCGTCGATCTGTTGAAAAAACTAGGCGATGCCGTGCGGATGGGCGAGCCGATTTACCGCATACACGCAGGTTTCCCGTCCGATTTCAAATTTGCCCAGAAACTCGCGGACGATAACAGCGGCTACACGATAGGCAAAGAAGAGCATGTTCTGAAACCCTTGGTGCCCTTTTAACTCATGCTGGTACTGACTTTCCCCGATTATTCCGCGCAAAGCGAAAGAGTGGCGGCCCGTTTGAGCGCACCGTTTGCCGTCGTCGAACTGCACCGTTTTCCCGACGGCGAAAGCCGGGTCAGGCTGCCGACCGATTTGCCCGAGCATGTGATTCTTTGTCGCAGCCTGAATCAAC
>JAQTYP010000180.1:0-4029 GCA_028688235.1 Methylomonas sp. | reverse complement strand
TGATAGAACTGCTGTTGTTTGCCAAAACGGCCAGGGAACTCGGTGTCCGGCGCATTACGCTGATTGCGCCTTATTTGTGCTACATGCGCCAGGACATTGCCAACCGACCAGGAGAGGCTGTCAGCCAGCGCATTGTCGGCCAGTTGCTGGCAGAAGCCTTCGACGATGTCATCACGGTAGATCCGCATTTGCACCGAATCTCGCGCCTGGAACAGGCTATTCCGCTTGCCAACGCGATTAGTCTGACGGCGGGCGGCGTTATCGGCGCGTTTCTGCAAAAGCGTTTGAACAAGGCCATCCTGCTGGGGCCGGATAGCGAATCGGAACAATGGGTTTCAGGCATTGCCCGTAATATTGGTTTTCGGTACGGCGTCGCCAATAAGATCAGAAGCGGCGACCTGAGCGTCGAAATCGCGTTACCGGATATGGATTTTGAGCACCAAGACGTCGTCATCGTAGACGACATGGCCAGTACCGGCAGAACGATGGCCAAGACGATAGGCTTGTTGCGCCATGCCGGTGCCGCAGCCGTCTACGCCGCCGTGACCCATCCCTTGTTCTGTGGCGACGCCGAAGCTTTGATGCACTCCGCCGGCGTGAAGGAAATCTGGAGTACCGACAGCATAGAACATGCGACTTCGTGTATTCGGCTGGATGCATTGCTGAGTTCGGCCGTGACGGCGATTTTGTGAGATTAGCGATAAGAGGCTATGGAACTGGAGCAACAGTAGCATTATTGGTTTATTCGATCTGCATCCCGCATTAATCATCAGCTCAGACGTGAGCGCCTAATAACACGCCATTTTCGTCCAATAACTTCTGCTCTCCTACAAAATCGGCACTCTTGCCTTCCCATAGATCATTAAACATCAATAAAATCAGTCAATTATCCAGTATTATTGTATCGGCAAAAAAAGCGGCAACAATTTTTGCCATCTGTATAATTAATCTATTAAAAACAATTCATTAGATTGGTTAAAGATCGGCATGCCAACGCCAACCGAAACGCCTTATCGCATCGAGCCTTGTCTGCTGGAGAACCCGCCACTGGATGTAGTCGATTTGGTGGCTGAATTGACCTCACTGACCGAACAGCTAGGTGCTCGATTACATCCCCATGCCGCCGCAAGCCTGGCCGATATGGTGCGGATCATGAATTGCTATTACTCGAATCTGATTGAAGGCCATAAAACCATACCCCGCGATATCGAGCGCGCATTGGCCAATGAACTGGATAACGATCAAGCCAGGCGCAATTTACAGATCGAAGCCAGAGCCCATATTCGCGTACAAAAGCTGGTCGACGAGATGCATGCCCAACATGCCTTACCGGAACCGGCGTCTTCCGATTTTTTGCAATGGCTACATACCGAGTTCTACCGAGACGCCAGTGATGAGATGCTGGTGATCAAGCACGACCAACAAGACTTCAAAATGGTGCCAGGCGAATTCAGATCGTTAGCCGTCCATGATGTGGCTGTCGGTCGCCACCTGCCACCCAGCAGTGAAACGGTGGCGGATTTCATGCGGTACTTCGAACAACGTTACCGACTTGAAACCATGGGCAAAGGCAGTCGTATTTTAGCGATGGCCGCCGCGCATCACCGTTTGGCCTATATTCATCCGTTCCCCGATGGTAATGGTCGCGTCAGCCGATTAATGAGCCATGCCATGGGGCTTAAGGCCGGTATTGGCGCATTCGGGTTATGGTCGATTTCCAGGGGATTGGCGCGTGGACTGAACAGCAGGCAAGAATACAAACAGATGATGGATGTTGCCGACAGTCCGAGGCAAGGCGATCTGGATGGGCGCGGTAATCTGTCGCAAAAAGCCTTAACCGAATTTGTCAGATGGTTCCTGGCGGTGTGTATCGACCAGGCGAAATTCATGACCTCATTGTTGGAGTTCGATCAACTCGCCAACCGGTTCAAAATTTACAGCGAAAGACAAGGTTTGCGACCCGAAGCCTTTTTCATTTTGCAACGGATTCTATTGCAAGGCGAAATGCCGCGCGGCGAAGCGGAACGAGTCACCGGCCTGAAAGAACGTAGCGCCCGCATGGTGTTGGCCGATTTGGTCAAGGATGGCATCGTCAATTCTCAGACCCCCAAAGGCCCCATATCTCTGCGATTTACCAGCCAATCCATCGACATGCTGTTTCCCAAGTTATTTGCCGAGAGCTGATGTTGTTTGGTTGACGGCCAATTTGGGATATTCGAATATTTCAGCGAATGTCAGCAGTAAGCCGGAAGCGGACATGTTAATCAGTACGCTGGAACAACCCAGAGCGAATTTTTATCCCGAATTGATCCACTGAAAGCGCGGTTTCGGCAAGATTGAATACTCGAATGATCATCAATGTACTGAATGGTCCGTGATTAAATAATGTCATTTAACACCGGTTTAACGATCCGTTATGTTGCTGCCTAAACCAACAACATAATGGAGATGACAATGAACCGAGTAACCCTATCTTGCGTAAGCATGGCGTTTGCGGCCTTTGAAGCCTTGGCTGACGGCAACTCTCAATTTGAGGTATTCGCCAACCTCGATACCGGGCCCGGCAATGTCACGGCGACAGCCAACGGCCGGATCATCATGAGCCAGCATCAGTTTTATCAACCGCAGTACACGGTGGTTGAGTACAAGGATCAAACCTTGCTACCGTTTCCGAATAAGGAACTGTCTGCGGCGGATTCAACCGCGCCTATCAAACTCGACTCGGTGCTGGGGATCCGCTCCGATAGCAACGGCATCGTCTGGATGCTGGACAACGGCATGCGTAGCGGCGTGACGCCCAAACTGGTTGGCTGGAATACCAAAACCAACAAACTCCAGCGTTTGATTTACCTGCCGGCCCCGATTGCGCCGAAAGATGCCTTCGTCAACGACTTTGCGTTGGACACCAACCACAATCATGTGTTTATCAGCGATCCGGCAGGTGGTGCCAATGCCGGCTTGATCGTAGTCAACTTGTCGACCGGCGCGGCGCGGCGGGTGCTGGAAGGCCATAAAAGCGTGGTGCCGGAAAACGTCGATTTGGTCATCGACAATGTGCCGATTCAGGTGAAAACCCCGTCGGGCGAATTGGTTAAGCCGCATATTGGCGTGAATCCCATTACCGAGGATTTAGCCAACGAATGGGTTTATTTCGGCCCTATGCACGGCCTCAGCCTTTACCGGATTAAAGCGGCCGACTTGATCAACGAGTCGTTAACGCCTCAAGAACTCGCAAAGCAGGTTGAACGCTATAGCGACAAACCGATCTCGGACGGTATTAGCATTGACGAGAACAACAATATCTATCTGGGGGACTTGGCCAATAATGCGATTGGCGTGATCGCGCCTAACCGACAATATCGGCAATTGGCGCAATGTCCAAGGCTGTCATGGGTCGATTCCTTCAGTTTTGGCGCTAACGGGCAACTCTATGCCGTGGTTAATCGCTTGCATCGTTCGGCGACGTTGAACGGTGGCGATAATCAATCCAAACCGCCTTACTTCCTGTTGAAGGTCAAAGCCTTAGCCGCCGGCCTGCCTGGACGTTAAAGATTGATTTGAGATGCGCTTATTTTCCGGCCTATGCTGTTGATTTGTTCGCGCAACCAACCATGGGCCGGGTCTTTTTCCCATAAGGGATGCCAAATCATCGCCAAATCGTAGTCCGGCAAACTCACCGGCACCGGTAATACTTGCAGTGGCAACAGTTTCTGGAATGCCACGGCCAAGCGATAAGGCAAGGACAAAATCATATTGGTCTGGGCAACGATTAAGGGTGCCGATAAAAAATGCGGCACGATGAAATTAATGCGTCGCTCTAAATTCAACTCGGTCAATTTCTCGTCTATCACCCCCAATTTATCGCCGGTTCTAGAGATCAACATGTGTGTCGCCGCCAAATACGCCTCCAGCGACGGTGCGGCTTTTATGCTGGGGTGATCCGGCCTGACCACGCAAGCCATGCGATCCATGAATAAATGTTCGCAGTGCAGATGCGCGGGCGGATTCAGTACCGAGGCAAAGCCCAAC
>JAQTYP010000179.1 GCA_028688235.1 Methylomonas sp. | reverse complement strand
CTTTTACAGCTTGTTCCGGGAAAACCGTTTCAGCGGCAAGGACCGTATACAAGACGCCAACCAGATCACTCTGGCGGGCACCACGCGGCTGATAGACTCGGAAACGGGCCTGGAACCTCTGAAGCTCAGCTTAGGTCAAGTGATTTACTTCCAAAACAGAAGCGTGGATCTGGATTACCTGAGCGATAGCCGCGCCGCGGAAACCAGTAACACTTCGAATTTCATCGGCGAACTGAGCGGTCAATTGAGCCGCCACCTGACTTATTCGACTGGCGCCCAATGGGACCCCCTTGCCAATGGTTTCTCCCGCACTCAAGCCCTATTGAAATATAGAAACCAACCCGACCAGATCTTCGACATCGGTTATCGCTGGCGCAACTACAACCCGGCAGAACTTTACCAACTATACGGGAACGACATTTCGCAGTCCGACATCTCGTTCCGCTGGCCATTGGCGGCCGGCTGGTACGGCCTGGGTCGCTGGCAGTATGCATTCAATTTCGGCAAGACCACCGAAAGCTTCATCGGTATAGAAAAAGAAACCTGCTGTTGGCGCTTGCGCGTGATCGGCCGCCATTACATCAATGGCGCCACCAACACGAACATTTTGGATCCGGACGCTAAAGCCGAGAACGCCGTGTTCGTGCAACTGGAACTCAAAGGTTTGGTAGGCTTCGGTAACAAGGTCGACCAATTCCTGCAGCGCACCCTAAATGGTTACCAACCGTCCAGTTACTTCGACGATGAATAAAACCCAATGATAAACCGATTTTTTCTCGCCCTCACCTTGTTGACGTATAGCGTCATTAGCCCCATCCAAGCGCAGACACTGGATAGAATCGTCGCGGTTGTCGAGGATGACGTTATTTTGGAACGCGAGCT
Source organism: Methylomonas sp. (assembly GCA_028688235.1). GTDB lineage: Bacteria > Pseudomonadota > Gammaproteobacteria > Methylococcales > Methylomonadaceae > Methylomonas. The sequence goes on along the minus strand of JAQTYP010000179.1, from coordinate 6,185 downwards.
CAATACCGAAGTTGCCGTTATTACCAACAAATTACGCGGCAATAACGTGGCGATGCCGCCCGAATTCGTGTTGCGCAAACAAGTATTGGAACGCATGATAGTCGACAAGTTGCAACGACAACTGGCTGCCCGTTCCGGCATACAAGTCAGCGACGAAATGCTGCGCAACTCTGTCGCCGATATCGCCTCCAGGAACAACCTGTCGGTAGAAAACTTCAAACGGGAGCTCGCCAGTCAAGGCATGGATTACAAGGCCTTCGAAGACAATCTACGCAACGAAATCATCATCAACCAGCTGCGCGGGCGGGAAATCAGCTCCCGCATCAAGGTCACCGATGCGGAAGTCAATCATTATCTGGAGACCCAAAGCAACGCCAGCCCCAGCAACACACAATACCATCTGGGCCATATTTTGATTTCTGTGCCTTCAGGCGCTTCCGCCAGCACCATCCAGAAAGCCAAGGAAACAGCCGATCGCGTCGTGACCGATCTGCGTAGCGGCAAAGATTTCAAGGAAACGGCAATCGGCGTATCGGACGACGACAATGCCTTGAAAGGCGGAGATTTGGGATGGCGCAGCCTAGGGCAGATCCCGACCTTGTTTACAGACCTAGTCCCGACCCTGAGACAGGGCGATATCTCCGACCCGATTCGTAGTCCCAGCGGCTTTCATATCATCAAGATGATGGAAACCGAGGGTTTTGCTCAACACATGGTCACCAAAACCAAGGTCCGCCATATTCTGATCAAGACCAACGAGCTGATAGACGATGCCGAAGCGCAAAAACGCCTGCAGACACTCAAGGATCGCATCCAGGATGGCGACGATTTCGCCACCTTGGCCCGCTCGCATTCCGACGACAAAGGTTCCGCCATCAACGGCGGCTCATTGGACTGGGTCAGTCCCGGCGCACTGGTTCCGCCGTTCGAAGAAGCCATGAACAAACTTTCCATCAACCAGATCAGCAACCCGGTTCAAACTCAGTTCGGATGGCATTTGATTCAGGTGCTGGGCCGTGAAAATCAGGATAACAGTGACCAGTTCAGAAAAGACAAAATTCGCGACGAAATCCGTAAACGTAAAATCGAAGAAGAAACCGAATTATGGCTGCGGCGCTTGCGGGACGAAGCCTATGTAGAAATCGATTCCGACAGACTTTAACAGGAAACGGGACATGGACCTTCACCCTCGCAAGCTGGATAAACTCAAAAAACGCCTGCAACATGTGTTAGCCGAACAAAATCTTCAGGATTACCGCACTATCATTCAAAAACTCAGTGGCGAATTGGCCATCGATACCGCCGATTGTGCCGCCGCCCTGTTGTTTGTCAATCAACCGCATTTATTCCAAATCCAGCAACCACGCGGGGAAACCCCTTTCACGCCTCTTGTGGCGTTCAAAGCCCCCGTCTATCGCACTGTGCGTTACAGGTTGGACGTAGGCAATCACCACGGCATTAGCGAAGAACAATTATTGGCCGTTTTGGTCGAAGAATCGGGCGTGGACAGAAAACGCATAGCCCGTGTCGATATGCGAGACACCCACACCTTGGTCGATCTCCCGGACGGCATGCCGGCGGATATTTTTCAACTATTGAGCGAAGCGACGGTAGGCGGACGCCGCTTGAATATCAAACGGATAAAGCCTAACCGCAGAAAATTCAAGGATGCAAAACGCACCGACGATTAGCCCTTAACGCCCCCTCAAATTGAGTCAACATCCATACGTTTGTGAGCTTTGATTTTCCGGCTTCCGGTTTTCAGTCAATCCGATTACCGGCCGATGTGATTTGGGTTACACCGCAGTTTTTATCATGAAAGCCGGCCATTTCCGCTTATTCCGCTCCAATCACCAGAGCCAAAGCGCTGTCCAATTCTTCGAACCCATTATAAAAATGCGGCGAAAAGCGGATACCGCCGCCGCGCAAGGCGCAAACCACCCCGTTTTGCTGCAAATGTTGGTATAGCGTTTCATTGGGGACGGTTTTATGCTTGAAGACCACGATGCCCGATTTCAGCCCCCTGCGGGGCTCGGACATCAACAGCACACGACCATCGGCCTCGACGGCATTCGTCAAGTAATCGGCGCGCGCCAAGACCTGTGACTCTATGGTCTGCATGCCGATTTCCAGCAACAAGGACAAGCTGGCAGACAGGGCATGTATGCCCAGCATATTGGGGCTGCCGCATTCGAAACGTCGGGCCGCGGGATGGATTTCCCATGGCCGGTTTTCGTAATTATGCGTATCCTTCAGCATATGCCAGCCGTATTGCGTCAACTTCAGACGGTCTCTGGCCTCCGGCGTCGTGTAAAACACGCCCAAGCCTTCCGGCCCGAACATCCATTTGTGGCCGTCGGCCATCACGAAATCGGCATTATAGGCTTGCACGTCGAATTGCACCGCGCCCAGACTCTGAATCGCATCTATGCAAAACAAAATGCCCCGTTGCCGACAAAATTCGCCTATGCACTCCAGATCCATGCGTCGGCCGGTGGCAAATTGAATCGAGCTGATGGTCAACAGGCGGGTACGCTTATCGACCAAGGCGAATAATGCCTCTTCCGGACTTGTGGCGGTGTTTAAATCGGCCTGACGCAATTCCACGCCCCGGTCGGCCAGCGATTGCCACGGCAGGCGGTTGGAGGGAAACTCCTCGTTACTGGAGACGACATTGTCCCCCGCTTCCCAAGGCAAGCCATAGGCCACGAAAGACAAAGCTTCCGACGTATTTTTGACCAATGCGATATCGTCCGCTGAAGGCGCGTTGATCAAGGTTCGCAACTGTTCGCGCAATTCGGCTTCTTTTTGCAGCCAATCCAAATAAAAATGCGAGCCGAATCGGCTATTTTGCTCGGCGAAGCGAAGCACTTCGTCGCGGGTTCTCCTTGGCCAAGGCGCCACCGCGGCATGATTCAGATAAATCAGTTCGTCGCTTAACGGGAATTCGGGGTGCCTCATAAAACCAACCTATGCCGTGTCAATTCTCGAACACATCCGCATTTTTCGGCGGCGTGAAATTGAACAAGCCATCGTTCAAGGCCGGATTGAGCTTGATGTTGGAGAAATAAATCCGGGTCAACTGGCCGAAATTGTCGCTCAGTTCCATGCCGCCCAACTGGCCGTGATTCAATCCTATCAATATGTATTTAAAGCCGCTTTCTTCGTTCTTCGGCGACAACCTAATCCAGTTCAAGTCGTCATCGTTGCCCTGCTCTTCCAGCACGAATTTTTCATCGAGATCGACTTGCCCGGTCAGCAACAAGGCCGGCGTGGAACCTAGCGAATCGTCCAGTTGCTTTACAGTCACTTGCTCCAGGTCGGCGTCGTAAAACCACACCTTACCCGCATTGGAAACGATCTCCTGTGCGAAAGGCTTTTGATAATTCCAGCGAAACTTACCGGGCCGCCGCAGATAAAACTGCCCGGTGCTGGTCTGCGAGGCTTGCCCGGCCTTATTCAAGGTCACCTGTTTGAAGTCGGCCGAAAACGAGGCGCTGGCCTTCAAGAAGGCCTTGAGCTGATCTATGGGCGCCTCTTCCGCCTTCACTCCGGCGCAAAGTCCACACAAAAGCACGCAAATACTCAGGATTTTTTTGATCATATTCAGAACGGGTTCAAGTGATTAAGCCAGGATTCGGCGGCATCCGGTGCCGAAGAGCCGCAGTTAGAGTATTCCGTGGGCTCCGAGCCCTCGACAAACGGCAACAATCTCGCATCGGCGCAGTCTTCGCTGGCCAATCCACCGCTGTAGGAATCTATCCATTTCATACCGACATTATCCGGCGGCGCCAGTTGCACAGGCTGCCTACTGACCCGGCGCATCAGTTCCGCCCAAATTTGCAAGGCCCCGCTACCGCCGGTCAGGCCGGTCGTCTTGTTGTCGTCACGCCCAACCCAAACCACCGATAGATAATCGCCACTGAAGCCGGCAAACCAGCTATCGCGCAATTCGTTGGTGGTACCGGTTTTACCGACCAAATTCATGTTGGCCGGCACGTAGTTATAAGCCGAACGACCGGTGCCGACGCGCATGACGTCCTGCAAAATGGTGTTGGTAATAAAGGTCGCCGCCGGATCGACCGCCTGCCGCACGGTATAGGGATAACTTTGCAGGGCATGGCCGTCGGCGGCATTGACGGCGCGAATCGAGCGTAACGGCGTCACGAAACCGTCCCCCGCCAGCGTTTGATAGACCTGGGTGACCTCCAACGGCGTCAACGGCGCCGCCCCCAGCAGCAAAGAGGGATACATGTCGACCGGCCTGCTGACACCCATGTTTCTCAAGTTATTGACGATCTTGGTCAAACCAATGTCCATCCCTATCCTGACCGTCGCCATGTTGTAAGAGTTGGCCAAGGCGGTATGCAAAGGCACAACGCCGTGTTCACGATTGTCGTAATTGTCGGGAGACCAAGTCTTGCCCTTCCCGGAGGGAATTTCCAAACGCGTGTCGCTGATCGGCGTGGTAATAGTGTAACGATCCGGATATTCCAAGGCTGTCAAGTACACCACCGGCTTGATCAACGACCCGATGGACCTGACCGCATCCAATGCCCGGTTGAAGCCGGCTTTTTCGGGATCGCGCCCGCCCGCCAAGGCGACGATCTCGCCGCTATCTCGCCGGGTGACGATGGCGGCGCTTTCCAAATCGTTACTCTTGGGACTTTTCTCCAGTTTTATCAATTTGTCCGCGATGCTTTGTTCCAGCGCATCCTGTACCCGGGTATCCAGCGTCGTCACGATACGCAGGCCTTCGGACGTCAAATCTTCTTCCTTGTACTCCTGTTTCAACTGGCGCTTGACCAAATCGATAAAGCCGGGATAGCGATTGGCCGAACGGTGTATCACCGATGCGACCGCCAGCGGCTGTTTTTTGGCCTCGCCGGCGCTAGCGGCATCGATATAACCCTCCAATACCATGGAATCCAATACCAGGTTACGGCGCTCCAGCGTATGCTCGGGCTTACGCCGCGGGTCGTATTCCGACGGCCCCCGTACCAATGCCACCAGCGTGGCGACTTGCTGTAAATTCAGCGTTTTCAAGGATTGGCCGAAATAAAACTCGCTGGCCAAACCGAAACCGTGGACGGCGTTTGCCCCGTCCTGCCCCAGGAATATCTCGTTCAGGTAGGCTTCCAGGATTTCATCCTTGCTATATCGGTATTCCAGAATCAACGACATCGCCAATTCCTTGAGCTTGCGCCTCAAGGTACGCTTGGGCGTCAAGAAGAAATTTTTCACCAATTGCTGAGTAATGGTACTGCCGCCTTGCACCATGCCGCCCGCTTTCAGGTTGGACCACATCGCCCGGGCTATGCCTTTGGGCGACACCCCGAAGTGATTGTAAAAGTCCCTGTCTTCGGTAGAAAGCAAGCCCTGAATCAAGGTCTGAGGCGCATCTTCCAGCTTGATCAATATCCTGTCTTCCTTGCGAGTCGGATAGAAACTGCCGATTTGAACCGGATCCATGCGCAAAATAGCCAGATCGCCGCCGCTGTTGATATCGGCGATACCCGATATCGAATTACCGGCAAAGGCTATGCGGATTTTGCGACTTTCCTGCAACTTATCGCCGAAATTGAACGCCCTAGTCTTGACGAAAACCTGCCCGCCTTTGATGAAATAAGAGCCTTCGCCGCCCAATTGGTCATCCAGTCGGTAATGCAATTGCTGCAACAAATCCTCTACCCCCTTGGCCGAATATTCCAAGCCGGCATAGAGTTCGGCGGGATTGGCATAGACACGGGCCGGAATGGACCAGCGCTTGCCTTCGAACTGCTCGCGAACGGTGTAATCGAGATAGGCCATATAGGTCGCCAATACGAAACCTCCGCCTATCAGCAAAGGAATCGATAGCTTTAACCACCACGAAGATTTAGCTTTGGTTTTTCTGCGTCGAGATGATGAGTTCGATCGGGGTCTGGGTCGTCTTGCCATTCAATATAAAAGTCAGGATGCTAAGCGGTTAACGCACATTATCCATCAAACCAACAGATTAGGCGATCGCTCGAAAATTAAGGCTACAGAACTTCGGCCATCCCGCAACGGAAATGAATTCAGGTGAAAAATTTGCGACCCAATCCTGGGGTCCTGCGCCTGATCCCGGCCCCGGCGATCCAGGCGAGTTTGACATGTTTTTTTCCACATACTATACAATGTATCTTCTATTGCACGTTGCCTCG
>JAQTYP010000178.1 GCA_028688235.1 Methylomonas sp. | reverse complement strand
GCAACCTGTTTGATCGCAGCACGGATGCGCGGATAAGTGCCGCAACGGCACAGGTTGCCGCTCATGGCTTTGTCGATATCGGCGTCGCTAGGGGAGGGGATTTGTTTCAGCAGCGCCGTTGCCGACATTATCTGGCCGGGCTGGCAATAACCGCATTGCGGCACGTTGGCGTCTAACCAGGCTTGTTGTACTTTGTTGCCGATTTCGTCCTGAGCCATCGCTTCTATCGTCACGATCTGTTTGCCGCTTACGGCCGAAATCGGCGTGACGCAGGCACGCACCGGTTGGCCGTCAACATGCACGGTGCAGACCCCGCAAGCGGAGATGCCACAGCCGAATTTGGTGCCGGTCAGGCCCAAATAGTCGCGTAAGACCCATAGCAAAGGCGTGTCAGCCGGCAGGTCGATCTGCCGGGGCGATCCGTTGACGGTCAGCGTAATCATCGGTTATTTCCTCCGGTTTGTATGGGTTGATGGTGTGAAGCCCGGTGCTTCAGGATAGTGTGGCGCTCAGTGGTTTGCCGTGTCCGCCGCGCTTGACCATGATCATTTCGCTGGCGATGGCTAAAGCGATTTCCTCCGGCAACTTTCCGCCGAGATCCAAGCCGGCAGGTGCGCGAATTCTGGATAGTTGTTCTTCTGGAAAGCCTTCCTGAGCCAGACGCATCGATACCAATTGCGCGCGTTTGCGGCTGGAGACCAGTGCGATATAGGCCGCTTCGGATTTCAAGGCCTGCGTCAGCGAGTCGTAATCGCCTTTATGATGGGTGGCGATGACGACGAAGTCGCCGGCTAAAGGTTGCAACTGTAGATAGCGGTCGTCGTCGGCAACGATACGGTTGGCCGCAGGAAAGCGTTCCGCAATGGCTTGCGGGTCGTCGACGATGACAGCGAATCCCAGGCGATCAGCGAATTCGCACAGGCTTTCGGCGATGCGGCCATGGCCCATTAGCCAAAGTTGCGGCCTGGGTATCACCGGCTCGACGTACACCCGCATATGGCCGCCGCACGGCATGCCGGCTCCGAAAATCTCGTCGGTCAGATCGACGTCTATGACTTTAGGTGTGCCGCTAGTCAAGCAATCCAATGCCGTTTTGGCGACCATGGACTGGGCGCAGCCACCGCCTATCCAGCCGGCCAGCAATTGCCCGTCTTCGGCTATCACGGCCTTGGCGGCAGGCTTGGCCGAGGAGGAACCAATGATTTCGACGACCGTGGCTAGGGCATAAGGGCGACGGGCGTGTTGCAGCCGCAGTTGCAGTTCTAGGAGGTCCTTGTGGATTGGCATGGTTCAACTGATTTTTTTAGACAAGGTTAAATCGTCAGGATAATCGACGTCTCTTAGTATGCCCCTATCGTCACATTCGACGATATGGAGGCGATCTAGGTGAGACTGTATCACCGTTCTGGCGCCGACATCACCATTCAATGCCGCCAATTCGTCACGTAACTGTCCGGAAAAACCCACCGGATGTCCACGACGGCCATGAAAGCTCGGTGCGGCGATGACGGCGCCTGAGCGTAATGCATCGGCGACGCTGCAAATGCTGGCCGGTTCAATCCAGGGCATATCGGCTAAGGCAATCAACCAGCCGGAAGCTTTGGGACTGGCTTTTATTCCGTATGCCAGGCTGCTTCCCATGCCTCGATCGGCATGCTCGCAAACTTCGACGATTGCTCCTTCCGCCTGCAAACGTTCCGCCAATAGCCCGCAGCCGGGGCGAACCACCGCCAATACCTCATCCGTGCCCGCCAGCAGATGCCGGCAAGCCATGACGGCTATCGGTTCGCCGTTAGGCAAGGTCTGCATCAGCTTGTCGCCGCCGAAGCGCTTGCCGGAACCGGCCGCTAACAGTATGCCTACTATTGAGTTCATTTAGCGTGAAAGTTTACGGTCTCAGTGACGCCAGGTTTGAATAGATGGTAAGCAGAAAACCAAGAGCTTTATTGTACTCTGGAATAATCCTGAAAACCGCTTCGCTTTTCGGCGAAGAACATAATTCCAGAACGCCGCCATGTCCGGTTTGCCATTGCTTATCGAATTGCCCGACCCGTCGAACAATCTCGCAACCCTTTAACGTTGTAAGCCGGAGTAGCTTGGCACTTTCTGGTGTATTATTTGGCGAAATTCATGCTTTTGGGCAGAATCGATCTATCAGGATATCTCCCCCCGGTATTCTTGAAAATACTACGAACAAAGGCTTGAGTGAGTCGATGACGGAACCCACAGCAAAAATCGAATCCACGGATATTTTCCCTTGGAATGAAAATTTCGAGACCGGTATCGAAGAGATCGATCACCAGCATCGCAAACTGGTCGATTTGGTCAATTTGCTGGCGAACCATTTGGCTTTCCAAGCGGATTTGCCGACGCTGAATGCCATTTTTTCGGAATTGGCGGCCTATGCCGTCTACCACTTTCAAACCGAAGAAGCCATTTGGGTGGAATTTTGTCCCGATGACTCCGCCACCGCTGGACATAGACTCGTTCACCAAGATTTCATCGAGGCGGTGAACAGGCTAAAAAGCGAGCAAAACGAAAGGTCTTTTGAGCAAATCGTAGAAGATATCCTGGCGTTTTTGACCCAATGGCTGGCTTTCCATATTCTCGATAGCGATAAACGCATGGCCTTCATCGTACAAGGCATACAAGCGGGTTTATCCTTGGATGAGGCTAAACACCGGGCCGAGCAGGATATGGGCGGTGCGATGCAAGTTTTGATTCAGACCATTTTGGCGATGTACGAAAGCCTGTCGAGTCGTACGATTAATCTGATGAAGGAAATCAACGAAAGGCAAAAACTGGAAAAAAAATTACGCTTGGCGGCCAATGTGATCGAAAACACGCTGGATGCGATTTGTGTGACCGATGCGGACTTGAATATCGTCGAGATCAACCCGGCTTTCAGACAGGCCACTGCCTGCTCTTCGGAATCGGCGGCCGGTAAAAATATGAAAAGCTTTAAATCGGGTTTAAACGATTCCCGATTGATTGCCTTGATTTGGCAAACCATCGCGCAGCAAGGCCATTGGAGCGGCGAAGTGAAAAGCCGAAACCCTCTGGGTGAGCTGGAGTCCGAATGGTTAACGATTTCGTCGATGACCGGTGAAGACGATACGGTCAGCAATTATGTGGCGGTGTTTTCCAATGTCAGCCAGCTATTGAAGCGGCAACAGAGTTTGGAGCAAGCCGCCAGTCACGATACCTTGACCGGCTTGCCTAACCGTTTGTTATTGATGGATAGAATGGCTTTGGCTATCGCCCATGCCGAGAGAAGCGGTTTGCTATTCGCCGTTTGTTATCTGGATTTAGACGGGTTCAAGCCGATCAACGATACATACGGGCATGCGGCGGGCGATAAATTGCTCTGCGAATTGGCCGCCCGTTATCAAAACGTATTAAGAAATAACGACACCGTTGCGCGTTTAGGTGGAGACGAATTCGTAATTTTACTGGAAGCCTTACATAGCCAAGAAGATTGCAACGTGATGCTTACCCGCTTGTTACATGAAATCAGCCGCCCGTTCGCTATGGCGGGTAATGAAGTCAAGGTGTCCGCCAGTATTGGCATTGCTCTGTTCCCGAAACATGCCGTCAGCGCTGACGACTTATTGCTCCTCGCCGACCAAGCGATGTACCAGGCCAAACGTATAGGCCGAGCACGCTTTTGCTTCGCCCGGAGCTAAGTGTCCCTCCGAACCTGAAAACTGCGGTTAGTTCAGTAAATACTTTTTCCAGGATTATTGGCGTTCCTCTATCCTGCCATTTTCCCCGCAAAATACCGCGGTTGCCAGACCCGCAAAAATGCCATGTTCGACGATGCCCGGAATTGCGTTGAGCCGGCCGTTGAGTTGTTCAACGTCTGTTGCCGGGTCGAACACGGTGTCGAGCACCAGACTACCGTAGGACGTCACGAATAAACCGTCTCCGGTGTGGCGCAATTTGGCATCGCCGCCGATGTCGGCCAAGCTGCGCTGAACCAATTGCCAGGCAAACGGCATGGCTTCGATAGCGATAGGGAAATGTTGGCCTATGCGTTCTACCTTTTTGCTAGGGTCTATCAATACCCAAAAGGCTTTGGCAGCTTTAGCCAACAGCTTTTCCCGCACCAGGTCGGAGCCGCGGCCTTTCAATAGCGTCGAATCCGGCGCGACTTCGTCGGCCCCGTCGACATACACGTCCAGTTCCGTGATATGTTCCATGCTGCGTAGCGGTAAACCCAGTTGCTGAGCTTTGATTGTGCTGACGACCGAGCTGGCCACTACCTGAATCTGTAGCGATTCCTGTTGGTGGCGGCGGGCCAAAGCTTCGATGAAATAATTGGCGGTGGAGCCGGTTCCGAGGCCTACCAGCATACCGTTTTCGATTTTTTGGGCGGCGTGTTCGGCGACGCGTTGTTTATCGTTCATGTCCGGCTCCTATTTGGGCTTGAGTCTTATTCTTCCAGTTTATTCAAACGGCTTTCCAGGTTTTTAATTTTTTGCAGCAATTCCGGCAATTTCGCCAGCGCCGCCAGCTCCCGCCAGATGACTTTTCTGTCCTTGGCCGGGCTGCCCCAAACCTGGCTGCCGGGGGCGATGTCTTGCGAGACGCCGCTACGCGCCATGACCACCGCGCGCGAGCCGATTTTAACGTGATCCGCCACGCCGACGCTGCCGGCTAATATCGCCCCGTCGCCGATTTCGCAGGAGCCGGAAATGCCGCACTGCCCGCAGACGATGACGTTTTTGCCGACGATGTTGTTATGGCCCAGTTGCACCAAATTGTCTATCTTGCTGCCCCAGCCTATGCGGGTCGATCCCAGTGCTCCGCGGTCTATGCAGGTATTGGCGCCGATTTCGACGTTGTCTTCGATGACGACATTGCCGACATGAGGCACCTTGACGTGTTGATTGTCGCGGTATTTGTAGCCGAATCCGTCTGCGCCGATGATGGCGCCGGAATGGATGATGACGTTGTTGCCTATCACGCTGTTGTCGTAAACGACCGCATTGGGATGAAGCCGGCAATTAGTGCCGATGACGACATTATTGCCGATATGCACACCAGCGGCTATCGTGCTGCAATCGCCGATGCGGCTGTTTTGGCCTATGCTGCTGAAAGGGCCGATATGGACGTCGTTGCCTAACACGGCGTTTTCATCTATCGCCGCTTGTTCGGATATCTTGCGGGTGAATTGCGGTTCCGGGTGCAAGGCTTTGACGGCATTCAAGAAGCTGATTTCCGGATCCTTACAGACCAGCAGAGTCAAAGCCTCAGGCGTGTCTTCGTCTAACAAGGCTTCCGAAATGAAGCAGGCGGAAGCGTGGCAATCCTTTAAGTATTTTTTGTATTTGCCGTCGCTCAATACCGTGACCTGATGCGCCTCGGCGGACATGATGTCGGCCGCCGATTGGATGTCGCGGGCGGTATCGCCGCCTCGAGGTGTCGCATCGCAAATTTGGGCAAGTTCCGTAATCAGCATGTTGATTCCTATTTCCAGATTCCTATGATGTGGGTAAAGTCGTCGGTCCAAGGTTGTAAACCGAAGGTCAGCGGCAGTTGTTGCCAATGGCCGAGGCGACTTTGTCTTAAACGTTCCAGACGTTCGGGGTGTTTGGCAATCACCACCCAGTCGGTCGCAACGACCAACGGCGGCGGATTTTCCGGCTTGAATTCCTGTAATAGACCGGACAATTTTAAATTTTCGACATGGTCGGCCAGTACTTTTTTCAAAGCCAAATGGCGGTTGGTGATATGAAACGCCAGCAGGCCGTCGTCTTTGAGTTTGTCGAAGTATAGCTCTATGGCTTCGCGCGTTAACAGATGCGTAGGCACGGCGTCCGAACTGAAGGCATCCATGATCAGCAGATCGAAGCTGTGGTCGGCTTCCTCGACCAGCGACAGACGAGCGTCGCCGATCAGCATTTTTGCCTGAGGATTGCAGCGCTCCAGATAATGGAACCACTTGGGGTCTTTCGCCACTTCTACGATTAAAGGGTCGATCTCGTAAAAGCGCCAAGCTTGCCCGGCCTTGGTATAGCAAGCTAATGCCCCGGCTCCTAAACCGACCGCGCCGATGTTCCAGTTTTGGTTTTCGCCGTCGAATTCGGCGAACAGTTGGCCGATAGGGCCCTGACGGCTGTAATAGGTCAATGGCGTCGTGATCTGGGACGGGATCAAGCGTTCGGCGCCGTGTTTGGTGGTGCCGTGATAGAGTTCGCGAACACTTTCCGGTCTTTGGTTTTCATCCGGGATGACTGTATCTCGCACCGACAGCACGCCGAAGAAGGTGCGATCCTGATACAACACGTTGGAGGCCAAGCCGTGTAAACCGATTGTGAAGACTAATATGACGCCGGTCAGTAATCCTAAGCCCAGCGGGCTGTGGCGCAGCGAATAAGTCAAACCGGCCAATAAAATTAACGCGCCGCCTATGATGTCGAGATAGTCGAACAGTTCGTCGGTGCTGAAATAGATGCCGAAGCCAAGGAACAAAACCACCACAGGGAAAATCGGCTGCAAAAACCAGCGGCTTTCGAAAAAGCCTGGGCGTAACAACAGAGCCGCGACTATCATGATGGGATATTCGTATACCGCATCGAACACGAAAGGCGCGACGAAGGTATTGAACAAGCCGCCCAGCATGCCGGCGAAGGACATGACCAGATAATAGCGGGTCAGATGTTCGGTATGCGGGCGGTGCTTGGCTAATTCACCGTGGCAGACCATGACGGCCAGGAAGAATGCCAGGCAGTGCAAAATCAAATCCAGCCAGAACGGTAATACCGCCGGGTTGATGAAGGAATAAGCGATAAAGACCAGCAATACGGCGGGCTGTAACGCTACCATGAGCGGATGGATGCGGTCTGCCCATTTGGAAAAGACCAAAATGAACGACAGCAAATACAAGGTCAGCGGTAATATCCACAACAACGGCACCGCGGCGATGTCGGTGCTGATGTATTGGGTCAAGCCCAACAATAAGCTGGACGGGACGAAGGCCAAGACTAGCCAATGCAATTGTTGGTGCATCGGTGGTTGAGCGATTGCTTCGTCGTCGGCTAATGCTTCCTGACTACCCGCTAAGTTCGATT
>JAQTYP010000177.1 GCA_028688235.1 Methylomonas sp. | reverse complement strand
CCGATAACAAGATATTGATGGTGAATCCGGCGTTTACTCACATCACGGGATATCGTTTCGAAGAAGTCGTCGGAAAAGAACCCAAAATTTTTTATTCTGGTCTGCACGATCAGGCTTTTTATCAAGCGCTGTGGGATTCTATCAATACGACCGGATGTTGGCGCGGAGAGATCAGGAATCGGCGCAAGTCGGGCGAGTCCTATATCGAAGAATTGGTGATCAATACTATCCATGATAGGGAAGGCCGGCCGCACAGGCGTGTCGCCTTGTTTTCGGACATCACGCAGCGCAAGCAATCCGAAGAGCAAGTCTGGCTGCAGGCGAATTTCGACACCTTGACCGGCCTGCCCAATCGGCGTTTGATGCGCGAGCGCTTGGCGCAGGAAATCAAGAAAGCCTCGCGTATGCAACAGCGATTCGGCTTGATGTTTATCGATTTGGATCGATTCAAGGAGGTCAACGATACCTATGGTCACGAAATGGGTGATGTGCTGTTGCAGGAAGCTTCGAAGCGGCTGGGAGCCTGCGTACGCGAATCCGATACCGTCGCCCGCCTCGGTGGCGATGAGTTCACGATCATTTTGAGCGAACTGGACAATTTCGATAGTCCGGAGCGGGTGGCTGTCGAATTATTGCGGCGGCTCGCCGAACCTTTCGTGCTAAACGATGAGTGTGTTTACGTGTCGGCCAGCATCGGCATCACACTCTACCCCGACGACAGTCGGGAACTGAGTCAATTGCTCAGAAATGCCGACCAGGCGATGTATGCAGCCAAAAGCCAGGGTAGGAATTGCTACCGATTTTTTACGCTGGCCATGCAGCAGGCGGTGAATCAGCGCGCGCGCAGAGTCAGTGATTTGCGCCGGGCTCTGGAGCTCGAACAGTTCCGGCTGGTTTACCAGCCCATCGTCGATCTTTTTAGCGGACAGGTTTATAAAGCTGAAGCCTTGGTAAGGTGGCAGCATCCCGAGCATGGCTTGGTGCCGCCCGACGATTTCGTGCCGCTAGCCGAGGAGTCAGGCTTGATCGTCGAAATGGGGCATTGGGTATTTCGAACGGCCAGCCGGCAAGCCGCCCGCTGGCGCCAAACTTTGCGACCCGATTTTCAGATCAGCATCAACAAATCGCCCCACCAATTTCTGGACGCCAGACATAGTTCGGAGGACTGGATTAGCTGGTTGCATCGATTGGATCTGCCCGGGCAGGCGGTTGCGGTGGAAATCACCGAAAAGCTATTGCAGGGCGAAGAATCGAGGGTTCGAGAGCAGTTGTTGACATTCCGCGACGCCGGAATTCAGGTGCTTATCGATGACTTTGGCGTGGGTTATTCGTCGTTGGCGAACTTAAAAAAATTCGATATCGATTATTTAAAAGTCGATCGGTCCTTTGTACGGAATCTTTGCCCAGGCTCCAGCGATCTGGTCTTGATCGAGGCCATCATCGTCATGGCCCACAAGCTGGGCTTGAAGGTGATAGCGGAAGGGGTGGAAACAGCCCCGCAACGCGAGCTGTTGACGGCGATAGGCTGTGATTTCGCACAAGGAAACTTCATCGCCAAACCGATGCCTGTCGATGAGTTCGAACGGCGCTATTTTGCCATGGACTGATGCCGCATGGCGTTGACCGCCAGTCTTAACTCTAAGGACTCCGTCAGAAATAATTTTCCGGAATTCGGATTGTGTCGAATCGTACGATTACCCCCCCTTTGAAAAAGACGACTGCATGGATGCAGAAGGTAGAGCAACGCATGGAGCAGTTGCCGAGGGGTTGGGGGAGATTTTTTAATAAATCCCCCTCGATCCCCCTTTTTCAAAGGGGGAAGTTATTGGTTGCGAGATCCTAAAAGTAAAAAATCGTGCCCCGCTGCGCTACTTTCATTTGCCTGGCAGATGTAGCGCATTCATGATCGTTAGGCTGATTAATGCAATTCCCGACTCTTTTTGGCAAAAGTCGAGCAGTCGCGGACGCCCTGTTTTAGCCAGTTACCGGCCCGGGTCAGCAAGTCTATGTCGTAAAGGTAGCTTGGATTCAGTGGTGAGCCGGTTTTGGCATTTTTAAAAGGGTTTGCTTTGTCGAATTTGCTTGGCATGGCTGCATCCTCAATCGTATGGCAATGACGGAACAGGCCCCCGCGGCGCTGTGTTCTAAAAGTTGCAGCAAGAATTACGCCGATTTCCTAGCTAGTGAGTGCAGCTTTCAGGGGCTGAATCTTGGGCTGGCGGGAATCGCAATGATTCCCGGCGTGTCAAAAAATACTGCCAAATTTGGCAGGTTTGTGACGGCGTAAGGGGCGACAGGTCTTTCATTTTGCACTCGTCATTTAAAAGCAACGGAATAGCGTAAATCACTAGACCGACGTCCAGCCAACTCATTCGAGTCGTAAAAGCCCTGCCATGGTATCGGTTTCGCGCGACCTTGTTGGATTTCAAGCTAGGCCCCGTTGTTCTGTTTTTGTGGATGCCTAAATTACCTTGTACATGGTAGGATAATATCGACTTGGAGTAGTCAGAACGCATACTGGTCCCCCTCGTGTGCCCTTGATCGATAAGTCGGCAAACCAAAATCAATCATACAATTCGCCTGGAGACAATGATGAGGCAAATACTGAAACGGAAATATCGAGTCGGAAGCCTAGCGCTTACTTTAATGTTGGGAAGCTCCGCGGCTCTGGCTAGCGGCAGCGTACAAATTATCGGCTATCTCGGCAACTTCGACGTTTACAACCATACCGGCTCGGAGATGGAAGGCTTTGCGGTCGACCTGAGCGGCATGGGCACAGGCGATCTGATGTCGACTTACTGCTACTCGGCGTTCGGTTGCGGTAACGGTTACGACACTGCCGGCGGCCTCAGCGTCGTTCACGACGGCAACAAACCGGGCTCATACTCTTCCGCTGTTGCAAACGGTGGCATCACCCATTTCGGCGTGCATCTGAACAAGGCGCCGGGCAATATCAGTTACAACTGGTTGGACAGAAATTCGTCCGACGGCCAATTATATTACGCCGGCACCAATACCTTGGCGGCAGGCCAAACTGTCCCAGTCACGCCGCCCTCACCGCCTGTACCGGTGGAGCAACCTGCCATCGTTACTCCGGACTGGACATTGAACGGCAGTCAATTGGTCGCCACCGTCACCAACAACGGTAATCGTCCTATCTGGGTACAGGGGGTCAGCGCCGAAGATACTACCGCAGTATCACTGGACGATTTGATGGCAACCAACCCATTGTTCACGAGCCTAGTGATGGCCGAGGCGCAACTGCTCGAACCTGGCGATACCTTGAGAGAGATAGGCGACATCATGGCCTCGACCATAGGCGGCAGAGCCATGTTCTGGGTTTATTCTTTTACCGGTGACCAGGTTGTCTCGGATACTCAAAACGGCGTCGATATTTACAACGCCGATTGCGGCGCGGATGGCTGCGATTTCGCCACGATGCACGGCGACCTGCAAAGCCGGATGATGACGTCGGCTTCCATAGGCATGGTACCTGTTCCGGCGGCGATGCCCTTATTCCTGTCGGCATTGGGCGCGATGACGTTTTTCGGTCGCAGACGTACCGCCAAAGCGTAATATTCGCCAAGAAAAACTTCTCCGGCGATAAGGGCTGCATCATCATAGTTCCTTATCGCCGGTCCTAATCAGATCAAGTCCGATGGAATGTGCCGCGCGAAGCAAGGATAGTCTATCGCGCCGATGCGGTTCCTACCTCCTTGCACTTGAACCTCCACTGCTTGCAGAGCGTTGCGTTCAAACGCATGATGGTTCTTTAATATTATTTGCCGCAAACCGTTGTTTTCCGAAAAACGTCAGTAACGGTCCCGTCAGCATCGTCGTCACCAACGCCATGATCACCAACATCGTAAAAAGACGCGGCGACAGGATGCCTAGGTCATAGCCGATGTTCAGCGCGATGAGTTCCATGAGCCCGCGGGTATTCATCAAGGCGCCAACTAATTCGAGTCTTACAGGGGGGCCAGCAATATGCGCCGCGATAATCACTTCCAGGGCCAACCGCCATCGATTTGGCCATGTTCGAAAAAAGTCCGGCAATGCGAACAAAGATAAAGCACGGGTGCCCCCATGTGCGGGGTCTTCAGTATGCGCGATTTACGTCCGCAAAGGGGGCATGCGTGTATGCGGCCGTACAGCCAATAAGCAATGCTCAAAACGACCGCAGCGATCCAGAGCAAGTCTTTGTTTAAGCCCCAATAGGCCAGCAAGGGAATGCCTGGAAAAGTAAACAACAGAACGACTGCCAGCCAAATATTAAAACGCTTGCGCGCGGACGGCGGAAAAGGCATTTCCCGATATTCTGCGCCATAATCCTTGGCCTTGATACCGTCTTCGGAAAACAGGAAGCCCTTGTAACGATAGCCTTTTCTACGATCTGTCCAACTGGTTTCCATTGAGCTAACTCCTGCATACTCTCGTTCGCAACCTGCATTTTAGCGCTTATGGCATTCTCTTCGAGGGAGAATGATCCGATCCTTGCGCCGCCGGCTCAGTGTCCTGTGCTCGGGGCGATATCTTCCACGCTAAAGCCCTGTATTTCTACGGAAATGTGGTTGTCGGGCGCCGACAGTAAAAAGTCAGCAATGGTTTCCAGGATGTCGTGGTCGATGAAGATCGCCTTATTGCCGTCGATCAACACCTCGCTGTCTTCGGGAATGCTGCTCAGATGTTTGCGTAGCAAGGCCTTGTTCAAGAAGGATACGTCTTTATGCAAACGCAATAAATAATGCGAGCCGTGGGCGGTCAATGTCATCGCTTCGTGGAAGTTGGCTTTCAAAACAAAAAAGATACCGATCGTCATGCCGAAGATAATGCCTTCCAGCAAATCGGTGAACAAAATCGCAACGACCGTAATGATAAAGGGCAAGAATTGATTCCAGCCTTTGTTATAAAACTCCAACAGCATCGACGGCTTGGCGAGTTTATAACCCGTCTGCAACAGTATGGCCGCCAGACAGGCCAGCGGGATCATGTTCAGATACTGGGCAAAAAACACGACGCTGACCAGCAGCAGCAAGCCGTGGACGACACAGGATATCCGGGTTTGGCCGCCGGCGTTGATATTGGCGGCGCTCCTGACGATGACCGCGGTAATCGGCAAGCCGCCGACGAAGCCGCTGAGCATGTTGCCCACGCCTTGGGCTTTGAGTTCGCGATTGGTCGGCGCGATGCGTTTGTGGGGATCGAGCTTGTCCACGGCCTCGATGCTCAAGAGGGTTTCCAGGCTGGCGATGATTGCGATGGTCAACGCGACGCTGTAAACCTTGGGATTCGTTAAATAACTGAAATCCGGCAGGCGCAATTGGGCGAGGAAGTTGGAGGTGCTTCCAAGTTCAGGTAGCGAAACCATGTGTTTGGTTCCTATGGCCAGTTCCGGCGCATGGACCTGTGCCCAAAGGTTGTAAGCCACGCCCCACACGACGGCCAGCAGAGGTCCCGGAATCATCCGTACCAGCGTCAGGCGTCTTAACAACTGGGTTTCCCAGAGTATCAAAATCAACAACGCAACGCCGCTGACGATGGTCGCGCCCGGCGAAATGCCGTGCAAGGCTTGAAACAATTCGATCAAGCTGGAATGCGCGGTTTCCTGCATATAGCTTTCGTCGCCGACATAGCTGGCGTCGAAGCCAGTGGCGTGCGGCGTTTGCTTGATGATCAATATCATGCCGATGGCCGCCAGCATGCCTTTGATGACGGCGGATGGGAAAAAAGCCCCGATCAAGCCCGCCCGCAGAAACCCCAGCATCATTTGCAGAAAGCCGCCTATCACCAGGGCCAGCAAAAATGCGCTGAAGTTTCCGAGGGTTTCGATGGCGTTGAAAACGATGACGGTCAGGCCCGCCGCTGGCCCTGAAACACTGAGATGGGAGCCGCTGAGCCAGGCGACGACCAAGCCGCCGATGATGCCGGCGATGACGCCGGAAAACAGTGGCGCGCCGGACGCCAGCGCAATGCCCAGGCACAGGGGAAGGGCGACCAAAAATACGACAAGGCCGGCAGGTATGTCGCGGCCCAGGTTCAGTGCGTAATACTTCAAATGGGATTTCATCTCGGATTCCTGATTCTGTAGGCAACGCTAATCGATATAACGATAAATCGGGTGTATCTGGGTGTTGTGGTCGAGTTTGATCAATTCGCTGATCAAACCATCCTCCAGGCCATAGACCCAACCGTGTATCGACGGATGGTGGCCTTTCTGCCAGGCCGACTGGATGATGGAGGTATGGGCCAGACGGTAAACCTGTTCGACGATGTTCAATTCTATGAAACGGTTGAGCTTCTTCGCTGGATCTATGGATTCCAGTTCGTCCTGATGCAGCCGGTAAATGTCCTTGATATGCAGCAGCCATTTGTTAGTGATGACCAGATTCGACCGCTGCGGTTGCAATGCGGCCTTGACACCGCCGCAGCCATAGTGGCCGCAGACGATGACGTGTTTTACCTTCAAGACTTCGATCGCGTATTGCAGCACGCTCAGGCAATTGAAGTCGGTGGTGATGACCTGATTGGCGATATTGCGATGAACGAAAATTTCTCCAGGCCGGGCGTTGACAACCGTTTCGGCGGGTACCCGGCTGTCCGAGCAGCCTATCCATAAAAAATCGGGCTTCTGTTCCGCGGCAAGTGCGGTAAAAAACTCCGGATTTTTTTGAGTGATCTCGGACGACCAGGCTTTGTTTTCGAGTAACAATTTTTCGGGGGTATGCATGGTTGATTCCTTGGGTTTAGGCTAATTCAGCATGAAGGGTTGATTGTTGGCATAAGATAGCGAATCGAAACTATATGGCAAATGCCGGCTGGGTTCAATGCAAAAAATGCCATTGATAGGAAAAGCCCACATAAATCTCAAAAAAACATTCCGTTATCCTGAAAACTGCAGTCGGTTCGTGAAAAGCACGAAATACACTCACTAAATCAGCTTGTTATTCCGGTTTTCCGTTGAAGCTTTTCGCGATTTTCGCGTCTTTCGTGGGCGGAATGATTTTTTCAGGCTTATTCGGTCAAATCGCCAAGAGGCAGATGCAAGTTTGCTATCCAGGCCGTCGACGTGGCTTCCTGAT
>JAQTYP010000176.1 GCA_028688235.1 Methylomonas sp. | reverse complement strand
ACCGAGGTGAATGTCGAGTGCGATGCGCAGGATAACGAATTGCTGTTTTTGAGCTGGGTCAACGCACTGGTTTATCAGATGGCGGTGCGGCGGCTGTTGTTCGGGCGTTATAAGGTGGTCATTCAAGATGGCCATTTGTCGGCGACGGCTTTCGGCGAAACCGTCGACCCAGCCAAACATCAGCCCGCCGTCGAGATCAAGGGCGCGACTTTTACCGAGCTGAGTGTCAGACAAGGCGACGATGGTGTCTGGTTGGCTCAATGCATCGTGGATGTGTAGCGCATAGGTTTGGCATGGCGCTACGGTAAGCTATGAGGAAAAATCATGGATATCGCTCAATTGAAACAACGCGACGAAACCTGCTGGGAAATCAGGCCGCACGGCGCGATGCGGGTGTCGGCGCTTATTTATGCGGACGCCTCGTTGCTACGCGACATGGATCAAAAGGTCTACGAGCAGATCAGTAATGTCGCGGCCTTGCCGGGCATAGTCGAGGCGGCTTATGCGATGCCGGATGCCCATTGGGGCTACGGCTTTCCAATCGGCGGCGTCGCGGCATTCGATCCTGACCTAGGGGGCGTGGTGTCGGCCGGCGGCGTCGGCTTCGACATTTCCTGCGGTGTGAGGACTTTGCATACCGGTCTAACTGCCGCCGAGCTTGCGCCGCATAAACAGGCTTTGGCCGACGCCTTGTATAAAGCCGTTCCGGCCGGCGTCGGCAGCAAGGGCGGCATACATCTGAATCACGTGAACATGCATGGCATGTTGATGGGCGGTGCGCAATGGGCATTGGATCAAGGCTTCGGCGAGGAACGCGACCTGGACCGCATCGAAGAAAGAGGCCGCATGGCCGGCGCGGTGCCGGGCGATGTCTCGACTAAGGCCCGCGAGCGGCAGAAAGACGAAATGGGCACGCTAGGTTCAGGCAATCATTATCTGGAAGTGCAACGGGTCGCCGAAATTTTCGAGCCAAGGGTCGCCGCAACCTTCGGGCTTAAGGTCGACGACGTCGTGATCAGCATCCATTGCGGCTCCAGAGGCTTGGGCCACCAGATCGGCACCGAATTTCTGAAAGACATGGCAATGTCGGCCGGGCAATACCAAATAGCCTTACCCGACCGCGAGCTGGCTTGCGCGCCGCTGAATTCGCCATTGGGCAAGCAGTATCTGGGCGCGATGCGGGCGGCGATCAACTGCGCGCTTGCCAATCGGCAGATCATCACGCACCTGACCCGCGAGGCCGTGGAGAAGGTGTTTCCGGGGCTGCAACTGGATTTGCTGTACGATGTCTCGCACAACACCTGCAAGTTGGAGCAGCACACGATAGCGGGACAAATGAAATCCGTATTCGTGCACCGCAAGGGCGCGACCCGGGCCTTTGGACCGGGACATCCCGATTTGCCCGGCGTGTTCAGGGATGCCGGCCAGCCGGTGTTGATAGGCGGTTCCATGGGCACCAGTTCCTACGTGCTGTGCGGCACCAAAGAAAGCGAAGGGCTAGCCTTCGGTTCTGCCTGTCACGGCGCAGGCAGGGCGATGAGTCGGCATCAGGCGACCAAACAATGGCAAGGCCGAAATATTGTCGATAATTTGGCTGAACAAGGCATCATTATTCGCAGCCCGTCGTTGCGCGGCGTGGCTGAAGAAGCGCCTGGCGCGTATAAGGACGTCGGCTCAGTGGTCGACGTCGCCGATAGGGCCGGCCTGGCCCGAAAAGTCGCCCGGCTGGAGCCTTTGATTTGCGTAAAGGGCTGAGGTATCCCGGTTCTACATCTGCACCAGCGGTTGGAGTTACACGCAATGGTTTGCCACCGTAAATACACCAAGATGGGCCGCCGCGATGCTGGACATAAGGCCATCGGATTGGCTCACGGCACGAATTTGATGGCGTTTTATCAGCGCCGAGGTTATCGATTGACGGGTGAAATACACCATTCCCGGTTAACTCAGCGCTTTGGATACCAAAGGTGGATACGTTATCGTTAACGCTCCTGGTCAAGGAGCTATCGGCGAAAGGCTTGTAATTACTGAGACTCTGTTACTTACGCCATTGTCGGGGCTATTCAAAATCGCAGGTAAAACCATGCAAGCACTCTCTCTAAATTGCGGGTTGTTCTATCGATCCGATTTCCTCAGGCCGGAACCAAGCGAGAATGAAGCTTTAATACGCCTGAGCGTGGCGGGCATTTGCTCGACCGATTTGGAGTTAGTCAAAGGCTATGCGGGGTTTTCCGGCATTCTGGGTCATGAGTTTGTCGGTGTCGTCGAGGCTGTCGGTCATGATGAGCATCGTCATTGGCTGAATCGCCGAGTAGTTGGCTCGATCAATATCGGCTGTGGCGGCTGTGATGCTTGCTACCAATCGGAGCCCGAACACTGTCAACATCGAAAAGTGCTGGGCATTCGCGGCAAAGACGGTGTGTTTGCCGATTACTTTACCTTGCCTATCGATAATCTTTATGCGGTCCCCGATGAAATTGACGATGATGCCGCCGTGTTCACCGAACCCTTGGCCGCCGCGATACGTGTGCTCAAACAATTGGAAAAACTGTCTGTCGATAAAGTAGCCGTGTTGGGCCCAGGACGCTTGGGTTTGTTAATCGCTAAAGCGCTCAGCATTCATGGCTATGCTGTCGATGTCTTGGGACGGTCGCAAGCTTCATTGGTCTTGCCAAAACAATGGCAACTGGAGACGGCAATGATTGATGAAGTTAAGGATGACCAGTATCACTGCGTGGTCGATGCTACCGGGAATGCCAATGGTTTCAAGCAAGCGTTAAGAATACTCTCGGCGCGTGGCAGGCTGATCTTGAAAAGTACCTTTTCAGCTTTAGAACCCATTGATTTAAGCAAAATCGTAGTGCATGAGTTGAATGTCATCGGTTCACGCTGTGGGCCATTTGCCGATGCCCTGACGGTTTTGAAACAGCACGCCATACCCGTGACTGATTTGATCGATGGCCGCTATTCATTACAGGATGGCATCAATGCATTCCACCAGGCAGCTCAAGCGGGTGTCAGAAAAATCCTGTTGCATCCGCATCGATAAATGCGGTGATCCGACACGATCCTGTAAAACTTAAGCTTGAATTTAAGGTGGTCGCCTACTTGATATCTCATTGTCATGAAAATTGGAGTCTAAACTTTGCATAGCCCAGCAACGAACAATGTTCTCGGTAGCCAAGTTTTCGTTGATCCAACGCAAAAATCGACCAGAATTTCCAATGTAACCAGCGACTCCCAAGGCCGATGAGGAAAACTTGGCCGGGTTTTACGGTTATCAGTAATAAACCTAAGTGTTCAGGAGTAAATAGTGCCAGAAAGGAAACCAATTAACTCCACATATATCAACATGTTATAATTATTTCGCAGCACGAAGATGTGTTGTCCAGACACCGGTTTTGCCCTATTTCGGGCGAAAATCGGCCTGTAAACGCCCAAAAACCTAAATCTTCGTTCGCCGAAATTGTATGCGTACCGTCATTCAGCCACAACTCAAATTCGGTGAAACCGATATTGCCGCCATCGTCCTCGATCCCAAATCCCGCGATGACATCCCCCAATTACTGCGTGGGTTGCAATACATTTATACCGAGATCGACTTGCGTCAGCGGGTATTTGCCATTCTGGAAGAAGTCATACCCGCACGAGCGGACGGGAAAGGCAAGGCGAGCAGCCAAACCGGACGGCCAGGCATGGAGCAGTGGAAAATACTGGTGTTGGGTGTGCTGCGCTTAAGCCTCAATGCCGATTACGACCGAATTCAAGAGCTGGCCAACCAACACAAGACGATTCGGCAAATGCTGGGCCATAGCGACTGGCTGGACGAACAGGCGTACGAGTTGCAGACGATTCGCGACAACGTCGCCTTGTTTACACCCGAGCTCCTGGATCGCATCAATCAGGAAGTGGTTAACGCCGGGCACTCGCTGTTAAAAAAAAAACACCGAAGAACCGCTGAAAGCCCGCGCTGATTCCTCTGTCGTCAAAACCCACGTGCATTTTCCCACCGACACCAACTTGCTGTGGGATGCGATTCGCAAAGCCATTCAGACCTGTGCGACGCTCTGCGACGCACTGGATTTGACCGAATGGCGCCAAAGCGCCTATCACTTGCGCAGCTTCAAGAAAAGCTATCGCCTGATTAAAAGCTCAAACACTCCACCTCGCAAGACGAAGCCAAGCGGCAGGCCAAGCAAGCCGAGATCGAAGCCGCGTATCAGACCTACCTCGACCAAGCCGAAATCTATGTGCAACGCACTCAGGCAACCCGGCAGTGCCTGAACCAAGAGCATGGCATCCCGGCGGCGATGCTGGTCAATCTCGACAGCTATCTGGCGCATGCCGAGCGGCAAATCGACCAGATTCGCCGACGCGTACTGCAAGGCGAAACCATTCCGCATGGCGAAAAAGTGTTTTCCATTTTTCAGCCGCACACCGAATGGATCAGCAAAGGCAAAGCCGGCGTACCGGTCGAATTGGGCTTGCGGGTAGCGATCGTCGAAGATCAACACCGCTTCATCCTGCATCATCAGGTCATGGAAAAAACCACGGACGATAAAATCGCCGTGTCCTTGGTCGAACAAACCCAAACCCGCTTTCCCGCAGTAAAGGCCATGAGCTTCGACAAGGGCTTTCACAGTCCGGCGAATCAGATCGAGCTCAAACAGTGCCTGGACACCGTTGTGCTCCCAAAAAAAGGTCGACTGTCCGAAGCCGACAAGGCCCGCGAATCCGACCCGGAATTTGTCCGCCTACGGCGTCAACACTCGGCAGTTGAATCGGCGATCAATGCGTTGGGTGTTCATGGTCTTGATAAATGCCCGGATCATGGCATAGACGGCTTCAAGCGCTACGTGGCGCTGGCTGTCGTGGCACGCAACATTCAGCGTCTGGGCGCCGTCTTACGCGAGCAAGAACAACAAGAGGCCGATCGACGACGAGGACCGTACAAAAAAGCGGCCTAGCTCAGCAGAAACGTGAAAGAACAGGCGGAAATGCGGGGAAATTGCGCCCAAAAACCGTCAAAAATTAGCAAATTTGGCCATTTCTTGGCAACAGCAAGAGAAAATCGCTTGCCCCACCGAAAAACGGTCGTCATTTCGAACAGGGGCGTCGGCAAGTTTATGAAAAAATCGAGTTTCCTTTCAGGCACTACCTATAAACCGGAATGCATGGCGACATTCAAGCAAGCGAATCATGAAATCAACAGTTGCTGAGTGTCACTTGGCTATCAATCAGTCATCTTGATATGTGGCGTCGGGTAAATGTTCATTGAACCGTCTGGAGCGAATAAATTCGCACCTCACAACCCCGGCAAAACTATGTAAAGCTTATTAACCGATGGTTGGCTCACATGTCAGAGAAACCAAGTTTTGCCACCGATAGCAATTCACGGCTATACATAGTTGGGCACTATACATATGGGTCGCTATGGATAGCTATCCATAGCGACCCATATGCGACATTTTATTGAAATTCAGGAAATGTCTGCTTTATTAGCCGGAGCGGTCGTTGCTATCGAGATTAAATCGAGGTGCAACGCCATCCATCGCAATTTCGACCTCGCTAAGATTAAAACTTCTAATTTGATTCCCGTCGATGTCCAAAGCTGACATGACGGTAATGGCTATAGACTCGAAATGGTTGATTAGCGATGTACCGCCGTGGCAAAACCGGCACGACCGAATCCGGCGCGAAAATGAAGTGTTAGGCCTCCGCATGATAGCGGCGGAGGCTTGATTACAGTTTAAACCGGACAGTCTTGAGCCATGGCCGGCTTTAGCATCGAGGTTTTGCCGACCATAATATCCACCGCCTTCCGCAAGCGTTTGAATACCGAATCCTGGCAATAAGGAATGCTGTGGCGTTCGCATAAGGCTTTGACCTGCGGTTGCAGCTTTTGGTATTGGCTTAACGGCAAATCCGGCCACAAGTGATGCTCGATCTGATAATTCAGCCAGCCGTATAAAAAGTCGTTGGCGTTGGAGCCGGTCGGGTAATTGACCGAACCCAGGATTTGCCGCAGATAGAACTCGCCCTTGCTATGCGCTTTTTCGTCGAAGCCCATCACGTCGTCGCCGGCGTGGTTGGGAATCATCACCAGAAAGGAATGCATGTTGGTGAAAACTTCCGCCAGAACCGAATTCAGCAGTACGCTGGTGGCCGCAACGGTACCGAACGGCAGAAACAAAGCCGGCAACAGCACAAAGCGGAACGCCGCATAGGGCAGGATACTCTGCAGCCACAAGCCCCTCCCTTGCGGAGTGAACAGGCTCCAGGCGCCGATGCGCGTCATCTTTGGTGCGGGTTGGTGCTGGTGGCGGGCCTGTTCCAGGCGCAATTCTTTATGGGTGCGCGGCGTGTAGTAGCTCAGTTTCCAAATCCCCGAAAACAACCCGACAATCACGTAACGCAGCCACATCGGCAAACCGGATTGGCGCAGCCATTCCATGTTGTGCTGGGCGTTATTGGGGTCGGCGGACTCGCCCAAACGGTAATGGTGCAGGACGTCGTGTTCGTGGTGCCAGCCGGCCGGCGTCATCCAGTCCGGCCAATCCAGAAACCGGCGCCAACCCTGGGCAAAACCTTTGCTTTTGTAGCGAGGCTCGGCGTGTTTGATTCTGTCGTAGCCGCGATGCTGGATCGGGTGAGCCACCTGGGTCCAGCGGGCAAAACTGCCTTGGCTGATCAGTAGTGCCGACACGGGATTCGGTGCAATCCAGGCCGTGGCATAGCCGAGCAACGAACAAACCTGGCCCCAGCGTTCCATCCGCTTCATATGGCGGAAATCTTCCGGACCCAAATCGGCCTGGGCTTGCCGGTAAAGTTGTTTAATATCTTGCGCAAGTTGTTCGCGGTTGACGTTGTGGTAACTGGATAAATTCAAAAGAACGTCTTAGGTACGGTGACGAGGGATAATCCCAGTAATAAGATTCGCTGTCGAAACTGTCCCTGCGCGCGTGCCAAAACGTAATCGGGCTCAAAACCCGGGAGCGCTGGAAGCTGTATTGTGGAGTGGTTGATAACTTACGAAATAAGACTGAGCCAAGACCTTGCAGGATTTGTAAACGTGTAACAAACCAGCTATCG
>JAQTYP010000002.1 GCA_028688235.1 Methylomonas sp. | reverse complement strand
TCTCGCGGCCGATGGATACGACGCCTTCGACTTGTCGAATCTTTGCCACGGCGGTAATCGGCACATGGCCGCCGCTGGGTAAAGTAATCTGCAAATTGTCGAAATCGGCCGTATTGCTGTTACCGCATAACAGCAGCGGAGTTCGCTTGATGCCTTCCTGAACGATGCCCAATTGCAAACCTTCGATCTGCGCCCGCAACATGTTTTCTATGCTATCGCCGTCCAAACCGAAGCGGCCGGAGGCTTGCCTATCTATACTGATCTGCAGAAATTGCATGCCTTCGTTCTTACGCATGAAAACATCGCTGGCTCCGGAAATCGTTCTGAGCAAGGACTCGATTTCCTCCCCCTTGTGGTTCAATACATCCAGATCGGCCCCGAATAATTTGATTGCGACGTCGCCGCGGGTGCCGGTCAGCATCTCCGACACCCGCATTTCTATCGGCTGCGTGAACCCGAAGGCGATGCCGGGCGTATGAGACATAATGCTGCGGATGGCTTCAATCACATCCTCCTTGCTGTTCGCGTGCCACTCTTCTTTTGGTTTCAATACCAAAAACGTATCGGTTTCGTTCAAGCCCATAGGGTCCAGCCCCAACTCGTCGGTACCGACTCTGGATACCACCGTTTCGACTTCGGGTATATGCTCCAGAATGTTTTTTTGCACCCTTCCGTCCAGTTCCACCGAGTCTTGCAACGTGATGGACGGCAATTTTTCCAGCTGCACGATGATGTCGCCTTCGTCCATGGTCGGCATAAACGTACTGCCGATTTGCGTGAATACCAGCATCGTCACGACCAATAGCGCCCCCGCGGTGATGAAGATTTTTTTAGTGTTATCCAAACACCATATCAATAGCGGTTCGTATATCCGCTGTAAATTACGGGGCAACCAAGGTTCTTCGTGAGAAACCTTAGTCAGCAAAAAAGAGGCTAACACCGGAATCACGCTCAGCGACAAGATCAACGATCCGCTCAACGCAAACACGATGGTCAAGGCCACGGGCCCGAACAACTTTCCTTCCAGCCCTTGCAGCGTCAACAGCGGTAAGAATACGATGACGATGATCAATATGCCGGAAGTGACGGGAACCGCCACTTCTCGGGTAGCCCGGTAAATCATGTGCAAGCGCGGCAAGCGCTCGGCCTTTTGGTGATCCGCCAACTGGGTGATGATATTTTCGACGACCACCACCGCACCGTCTACCAGCATGCCGATCGCAATCGCCAAGCCGCCCAGACTCATCAAATTGGCGGACATGCCGAAGGCGTACATCGAAATAAACGTGATCAGCGCCGCCATAGGCAAAGCCAATGCAACCGTCAACGCAGCACGCAAGTCGCCCAAAAACAGAATCAACAAAATCACGACCAGGACAATGGCCTCGAACAGGGCCTTGCTGACGGTATGAACCGCCTTGCCGACCAAAATCCCTCGGTTATAGAAGACCTCGATCGATATGCCTTGCGGCAAAGTCTTACTGATTTCGGCCAACTTGGCCTCTATGTTCTCGACCGTCTGCCTTGCGTTGGCCCCTCGCAAGCTCAAAATAACCCCGGTCACCGCTTCGCCGTTGCCGTCCTTGCTGACCGCGCCATAACGAGTCAATGCGCCGATTTTGACTTCGGCGACGTCTTGCACGCGAATGGGTAAACCGTTCTGTTGGCTGATGACGATGTCTTTGACGTCTTGCTCGTTCTTGATTCGGCCTTCGGCTCTAACGATTAGCGCTTCTTCCCCTTCGGTCAGGCGTCCGGCGCCGTCGTTACGGTTATTATTTTTCAAGGCGGCGATCAATTGATCGATCGCGATGTTTCTAGCCGCCAAGCGAATGTTGTCGGGAATGACTTCGAAACTGCGCACTAAACCGCCCAAAGCGTTGACGTCGGCTACGCCCGGCACGGTGCGCAATGCCGGACGTATGACCCAATCGAGCAAATTACGGCGTTCCATTAAACTCAAGGTGTCGCCTTCCACCGAGAACATGAACATCTCGCCCAACGGCGTAGTCATAGGCGCGATACCGCCTTCTACGCCATCCGGCAAATTGCCCCAGATGCTGTTCAAGCGTTCGGCTACCTGTTGTCTGGCCCAGTAAATATCGGTGCCTTCGTCGAAATCCAGCGTGATATCGGTAATGGCATATTTAGCTAAAGAGCGCAGCATGGTTTGGTGCGGAATGCCGAGGAGTTCGACTTCTATCGGCGCCGTAATACGGGCCTCGACTTCCTCGGGCGTCATGCCGTTGGCTTTAACGATGATCTTGACCTGAGTCGGCGATACTTCGGGGAAGGCGTCTATAGGAATGTTTTTGAAGGCATAATAGCCGCCGCCTACCAACAAAAGTATCAAAAGACACATCATCAAACGCTGAGACAGTGCAAAACGAATAAGCCCGCCCATTATTCGTCACCGCCCAAGCCAAGCCAGTTGGCTTTTAACGCGACGGCGCCTTCCACGGCGATTTGAGCGTTATCGCTTAAACCGCTTGCCGTTACCAACGAATCTTGATTTTCTTTTCCCACCACTTTGACTTCGATAACTGCAAAGCCATCGGCATTGCGCACGAAAACATAGCTATGTCCGGCATTTTGCGCAACGGCAGAGTTCGGCACCCGAAAACTGACTTCGGGACTGGTTTGCATAATTTGGACATTGAGTTGTTGGCCGACACGAAGGTTTCCGGCATCGCCCTGAATGACCGCACGCGCCAGTATCGTTTGATTGCTTTGGTCTACGCTTTGCCCCAGCAGCGTGATTTTAGCCTGCCTATCGGAATCCGGAATTTGCACCTTGTCGCCGATATGCAAACTGTTTAAGCGTTCCTGAGGAATGTTGATCTCCAGCCATAACTCGGATAAATCCGCAATTCGATAAAGCGGGGCTTGCATATCCAAGCGAGTACCCAATGCCGCCAAACGTTCCAAAACAACGCCTTTGATCGGGGAGCGGACATTCAATAAGGTGTCGAGTGTTTGAGTTTTTGCCAGCGTTTCTATTTCCGCTTGCGACATGCCTGCGATACTCAACAACTGCTTGGCTTCGTGGGCAATCGCCGCCTTACTGCTATACATCGCTTGGGTTTCTTGCCAACGCCTTTCGGCGATAACGCCTTCCTGTAACAGCTTCTTATCGCGGCTTCGACTGAAACCGGCCAGATTCAATTCGCTCCTAGCCGTTAAAAACTGTTGTTGCAAGGTGACGAGTTCCGGGCTGTGAATCTGCGCGAGCAACTGACCCTTTTCGACTTTATCGCCGATATTGGCTCGCAATTGCGTTAACAAGCCCGGCTGCGGGGTACTCAGCAAGATTTCCTTATCTGCCGGCACCACGACTTTCGCAGGCGCGGACAACAACGGAATGTACCGGCCGGGCGCCATTGCGCCCACTTTTATCGCCAGATTGTCGATTTGTTCCGGGCTGATGCGAATTTGCATGTCCTCGGCAAAAACATTTAGCGCACCTGTCAATAGGATGCCGAATAAAACTTTTCTCATGGCAATACTCCAACCGCCTGGTTATAAAGCGCGACGTTACGTTGCAATTTGACTTCCTGCTCCTGGGCATTTCGTACGGCTTCCAGGCTACGCGCTTGAGTCTTTAATAAATCGAGCAAATTGATTTCGCCGGATTCGAAACTGATTTGCATCATTTTCAAATGTTGCTCGGCGATCTCTTTCATTTTCTGTGCGATGACCAGTTCCTTGCGGTTTACTTCCAACGAGTGCTCGGCTTCGTGCAAACTCTTCTCCAGTAAACGCTGCAGGTGCTCGCGTTGCGCCAGTGCTTGATTCAACTCCAAATGGGCGGCGGCGATTTCCGGCGCATCGTAAGTGCTGTGCCCGAACGGAATCACCACGCCGACATTAACGCTTTGCATATCGCTGCTACCGCGCTGATCGCGAGTGTCTTTTGCACCGACTATGACCTTAGGTTGGTTGACGGTATCCGTCGTATTAGCCCATTCGATCATGGCTTGCTTTCCAGCCACGAAGGCATTGGCGGCTTCCAGTAGCGGATGATCGGCTTGGATAGTTTGAATATCGCTGAGCTGTTCACGGTAGTCGGCTGGAACGCTCGTGGTTTGAGTCAGACTGGCGTAGCTCTTGCGCGTATGCATGACCTCCGCTTCGGCCTGCGTCAAAATGGTTTGATTCTGCAGATTGTCGCTCTCGGCCAATAACAGATCGGCTCTAGGTAGATCGCCTAGCTCCACCCGCCGTTCTACCTTGCGCAATAACTGCTCGGATATCGCCAAATTGTTTCGTGCCAGCTGTACGCGGTTTTCGGCCAAGGCCATATCCCATAACGCTTCTCTAAGCAGTCGAGCGACCTCCAGTCTGACCGCCTTGGATTGCTTGTCGGCTGCGACATGCGCTTGTTCGGCCACGTCTTGCGCGGCAGAGCGTTGCCCCCAGTTCCATACGGTAAATTCCACAGCGGCGCCGGCTTCTCTAGCCCCTTTGTCGCTGCCTGCCCTATCGTCCGAATAGTCCAATGCCAATGCATGCGAGCCGGCAAACCAACTATCGCCGCGTACTTGTAAGGCATCGGCTTGTCGAACCAGTGCCTCGTTTATCAATCGATCGGGGTATTTTTCCATCGTCCGCTCGAGAACTTGAGGCAAAGTCAATTGCGGATCGACGGCTATGGGGTCTATATGTTCGACGATGAGTTCTTTGGCCTCATTAACCTGAGGCGAATCTGGCTGCAATTCCAGTGTTTCGGCAAAGCAAGGATTAGCCAACCCGCATAACAGGGGCAGGCAGTTGGTAATATGACGCAATAAAGTCATATTGGGCTCCAAAAACAGTAGTAAATCGGGGGTAAGTCCGTTAAAAAACGGTTAGCAACGCGAGTATGCGTCAATGACAAACGACCGACGATGTAGGTATCGCCAAAGTCGTATTAAATCGGGCTGGGTGGTGCTCGGCTGGAATGCTGATTGAAGAAGGGCTCGGCTATCGAGAACGGTTGGTGCGGAGAAAAACCGATAGTCTCGACGACATATTGGACGGGTAACGACAAATCGGCCAGCCGAAAATAGACCGGAGGCACATCATGACTTGGCTGGCGGATTTTGATCGCCTCTCCAAGCCCGACGATGGCCGATTGAGCCGTGTCTGCGTACTCGAAGGCAGCGACCAGAAAGGTATCGGACTTAAGATGCAGCGCTTCGAATTCATGAATATGCAAACCATGGGCTAGCCCTATATCGTTGACATGGGCGTGTACCAGCGGCGCCGCAAATTGCAGCGCTACCAACACCATCACCAAAAATCGACGCAGGAATGCAACCATTAAGTTTTCGAATTGTCTTTTGAATTCGTTCAAACGCTAGACAGTAGTTGTAGAGAAAGCAACGAAAGGCTATTCTACTTGAAATTAGCTATGGCACCCTAAAAATAGTTATTACTTTTCTTATAAACAGGTAACACCCATGAATATAAAAATCGGCATCCTGGCAACGCTTTTTCTGACGCTGACCCTGATGATGGGCGGCATTCAAGAGGCGCAAGCCAAGCGCTTGGGCGGAGGAAGTTCCTTCGGCAGCCGGCCGAGTTACAGCGCGCCTTATCAACGCTCGACCCCCGCCGGATCGTCGGCCGGTCAGACCGCTCGTTCGGCCAGTCAACAACAAGCGGCCGCGCAAAATCAGACAGCCCGGCAAGGCTGGGCCAGCCGTGGTGGATTGATGGGCATGCTGGGCGGTCTGGCCTTGGGCGGTTTATTGGGTTCGCTATTTTTCGGTGGCGCATTCGAACATATCAATTTCATGGACATGCTGATTTTTGCCGGCATCGCTTATTTACTGTTCCGTTTGTTTGCCACAAAAGCCCGTCAAAGCCAGCCGGCAGCGGATACCGCTTATAGCCGTTCCAGTTACAGCGACGGCGACAACGATAATCGGGCCGATTACGGTAGCGTAGCACCTTCCGCTTCCAGCTCCGCCGGCTTCGATACCGATGTGATGTTCGGTAAAAACGGCCAAAGCCAGTCAAGCGTCAATACAGCGATAGCTGCCCCAGCCGATTTCGACCAAGTCGCGTTTCTGGCTGGAGCCGAAAGCGCCTTCCGCTATTTACAGGCGGCCTGGGATAAAGGTGATTTGGCCGCGATACGCGGATTGACGACGGACAAGGTCTTTGCCGAAATTCAGGATCAGTTGAAGTCGTCCGGCGGCAACAACCAAACCGATGTGTTGAAAGTCAATCCGGAGTTACTGGAACTCCGCGAGGCCGGCAGTGAATTGGAAGCCGTGGTATTGTTCGACTGCATATTGCGCGAAGACGGTGGCGACACCGAGCAGATACGCGAGGTTTGGCATTTCACTAAACCTGCCAACAGTAAACAAAGCAAGTGGTTTCTGGACGGCATTCAACAGCTGGAAATCTAAGCGATGCCTGTTAGCGGCGACAAAATCCGTCAGCGCTACGACAGGCTGGCGCCTTGGTTCGACAGCCTGGAAGGTTTTCTGGAAGGCCTTGTTTTTCACCGCTTACGCAAGAAACTCTGGGCTAAAGCCTGCGGCGAGCATATATTGGAAGTGGGCGTCGGCACCGGGAAGAACTTCTCGTTTTATCCGGATGGCGCCCGCATGACCGCGATCGACTTTAGCCCGAAAATGCTGGAGCAGGCCGAGCGTAAACGAGAACGCAAACAACTGGCCGTGCATCTGGATTTGATGGACGTGCAGTCTCTGGATTATGCCGACAATTGCTTCGATACCGTCGTCGCCAGCTTCGTGTTTTGCTCGGTACCCAGGCCCCGCAAAGGCTTGAAAGAGCTGTACCGGGTGCTAAAACCCGGCGGTCAATTGCTGCTGTTGGAACACGTGTTGAGTTCCAACAAGTTTATGGCGAAATTGATGAATCTGCTGAACCCGGTAGTCGTCCGTCTGTTCGGCGCTAACATCAACCGGCAAACTGTCAAAAACGTCCAGGCATGTCCTTTCCGCAGCATCTATATCGATCCGGCCAGCAGCGACATGATCAAGCTGATACGCGCCGTCAAGTAATTGCGGGTTGAAGATCGAGCGGTTTGTAACCGGTTCGATTCCTCCGGGTTCGAATTTCGGTAATCCTTGCCAAAATCGGGTCGCGAAACACACTCCAACATCAAGACTCAGGCAGGTTCTTTTTGTTGTGCTCTTGTCTGGCGTTATGGGTCGAACGCCAAAATATCAGCAGGCCTATCGCGATTAGGCCGATCAGAAAGTGAATTTCATATTGTTTGATTTCGCTGAGAATAGATTGAGCGATGTCGCCAAATTCATATCCTAGATAGCCAACCGCTATCGCCCAGATCAAAGCCCCCAGGAAATTCAATATGAAAAACTTGGCCGTATGCATGCGGCTGGCGCCAATCACAAAAGGCGTCACGTTGTATATACCGTATAGAAAGCGAAAACCCAGCACGACTTTGATTTGATGTCTATCGCACGGATCTCCGCCATTTTTCCAATCGTAAAATTCTGTTGCGGGTATCAGGCAACGTCGGCGATTGAACGCTGATCGAACGCGCACGGTTTCCATGCGAGCATTGAATAGATTTGCGCTGTTTTTGCAGTTCTTTGTTAGGAGTTATAGTGCGCGACAAATTGTCGCATTTTTTCTGGACAAGAGGATATTTATCTTTTAGAATTCCCACACCTTAAACAAGGTGGATCAGGACTCCTACAAACCTGGACTTTCTATGAGGAGGAAGGAAGCGACCCGTTCAATTGGACAGGTAAAACAATAACAATAAGCGCGAGATATTAAACTGCCATGCTGATGAATGGTAGGCGTCCAACAATAATAAAAGACAAATACAGGACGGAGCCCACTTTATGTGGGCTTTTTTATGCCTGATCGAAATTGGACCATCTTGAAGTACTGAATAGACCAGGGATTTGGCTTCACCCAAAAAATAACGTTAAAGTCTCACAATATTGGTAGATCAAATCGAGTCTTTAAGTCTTATCTTATGTATCGTACAGCATTGAGTTGATTGTGCAATGCTTAAACTGTTTCAAAAACAGAAACAAACAATGAATTTCTTTGGTTATTGTTTATTTCTTTATAAGGGGCTACAGTTAAATCGACTTCAAAATTTACCTATACAACCGAAACAGGAGCTAACGATGAACACTCATACTGTGACTGGCAACCTAATCACGGGATTATTCTTCGCCGCAGGTATTTTTAGTTTCGTATCCGGTCAGTTCATCTTATCGACCACTCTTCTTGGCATGGCTTCATTGATAGCCAACATTTATTCAGCCAAACCCGCAAGAATTTGACTTTTTCTGTGCCTCCTCGTTGTTAAGACGAAACACTCAACAGCCTCCACCTTTGCCCTGGGTGGGGGCTTTTTTTGTGTGCGACTCATTACCGGCAGAAACATCACAGAGCGCTGTTCATTCGGATAGCTCTGCCGGCAGACTTAGTGGGTCGCTGTTTT
This sequence comes from Methylomonas sp., assembly GCA_028688235.1. GTDB lineage: Bacteria > Pseudomonadota > Gammaproteobacteria > Methylococcales > Methylomonadaceae > Methylomonas. The sequence goes on along the minus strand of JAQTYP010000002.1, from coordinate 23,716 downwards.
CTAGCGATTCAGAGGTCGCGTTATCGCTATTCGGTTCTTTATATAAAGCGCATTTTCCTTCGAGTAGTTCGGAAGCGCCCGCCCAGCAGCTGGCCTTGAGAGCATCTTTGCCAATCGAACCTAGATAAGCTTCTCCTGAACAATCTTCGTAAACGATTCGAGGCGGAGCACTGGCATCCTTTTCATCATAAATTTTTTTGACTTTACAAAAGTCGGCTCTTCCGGACCAAGCTGAACTGGATACCAGGCATAATAATGCTATAACGGAAATTTGCTTTGCAGAGGCCATATTTTGATTACCCTCGAATTTGTAGGTATTGAATTGATAGACGATTTGGCGAATATGCTTGTCTAAATTGGATTGCTCTGAATATCATCACTGATTACGCTGTTCCAGGCAATTATTTATGGCGCCATGATCAAATCCTTTTCCATTGCAAGCTGGGTTTGCCTTATTACAGAATACCGATTCCGACAAAGATGGGCGTAGAGCTGTCCTGTCTATAATTCGGTAACCATGATACCTGAGCCACTAATTTTTGCCGATACGTTTTGATGACCTCTTATGCTCCTCTTAAACGAAGAGCCAGCCTCTACGATGGCTGGCGTTCGATCTCGATATCGCTTTATATGACGCTGGTCGGTTACGGCGTTTTAGTGGCGATTCCGGTGATTAGCTCCGCCAGAGTGCGCTTGCTCGGTTTTTCGGAAGTCGAAGTCGGACGATTGTCCAGTGCCGATTTGGGGGGCTTGACCGTCGGTGCAATAATCGCTTCGCTGGGCATGGCTAAAACGAATCGGCGTGTTCTGGTTTTTATCGGTGCGGTTTTGGCGATATTGGCTAATGCATACTGTACGCGAACGACGGATTATCAGGCTATGCTGTTTCTGCGTATGCTTGCAGGGATAGGTAGCGGCATTTACACCTCGGTCGCCGTGGCGAATCTAGGCGCTACGAACAATCCTGCCCGCGCCTACAATCTGATGCTGTTTGCCTTTGCTTTTTCTCAGGCGTTCGAATTGCAGGTGTTGCCTCGGTTATCGATGAACGGCATTTACTATGCTTTTATAGGTAGTTATCTGTTCGGACTGTTAGGCTTAAAGTGGATTCCCGCCGGTGCAGACGCTGAACAACTGGACGCGGAGTTCGACGACGGCAATATCCTCTCCGAGCATCGTCATGTGCCGGCCTCTATCATATGGCTTTGTCTGCTTGCGATCTTTCTGACCTACGTCAATATCGGCGCTTACTGGACCTATATCGAATTGGCGGCCCTGGAAGCCAATATAGACGGGGAACTGATCGGTCGGCTGTTAGTGTGGGGGGCGTTATGCAGCGTGTTGGGCTGTTTGTTAGCGACATTGATTAGCAATCGCTTCGGTCTTGTCAGGCCGCTATTACTCGCGATTTTTGCCATGACGCTTGCCGTGGCCCTGCCGGGTCTAGGCATGGATACCTTTCGAACTGGCATCAGCGTCTTGTCTTTCAATTTATTGTGGATTTTTATAGATGTTTATCAAATGGCTTTTGTCGCCAATGCCGATCACTCCGGCACCTTTGCTGCTTTGATTCCTTCCGCTCAGGGCCTGGGACAGATTGTCGGGCCTAATCTTGCGGCCTCTATGATTGCCGATGCTTCGGGCTACGATGGCGTGTTTTTGATGTGTGCAGCATTCGCGCTATTAGGCTTAATCACTTATCTGGTGGTTTATTTGAGGTTGCAAGCGATTCTTCCTGCGTTGGTGGACGCATCTTGATCCATAGATGCTATAGGGATTATTCAGGGCAACATTAACTTGGAGTAGCGATGTTTACAGGCCGTTGCGTTTATGTCGTAATTGCCGTTAGTCCATGATCGCGGAGGGGTTCTCCATGAAGTTAAAGCTGATCGTCAAGCACTTTGGTTTGTTCTTGTCGTGGTTGCCGTTTATATCGTCGGTACCGGCCAACGAACTACGCATTGGGCAGCAAGCGCCGGGTTTTACGCTACAGACACACGATGATGAAACGTTTAGCCTGGCTTCCAGGCAAGGTCAGGGCTGGACGGTGTTGTATTTCTATCCCAAAGCCGGTACGCCGGGCTGTACTACACAGGCTTGCGCTTTTCGCGATGCGATTGAGGTCCTTCGTCGCCAAGGTGTTGAAGTCTACGGCATCAGCACCGACGATGTGCAGGATTTGCGAGCGTTTCATCGGAAACACAAACTGACCTTCACGCTGCTGTCGGATCCTGACGCAAAAGTCACCGGCAGCTACGGCGTCAAGATGCCTATCCTGAATTTGGCCAAGCGTTGGACTTTCATCATAGCCCCGGACTTAACGGTCAGGCAAATCGACGATGATGTCGACCCAGCATTGGATGCACAGCGCGTTGCCGAACGCTTGCAGAAATTGCAAGGCGCCGATTGATTAGTCTTTCATACATTCGATATCAACATCATGGATATTCCAAACTATTACGTCGAACCGGCTAACTACACCGTAGACTGCGATGCGCTAATGGCGGTCAGAGAATCGGTGTTCGTTGCCGAACAGGGTATTTCTCCCGAAGTTGAATTCGATACGCTCGATCCGCTATGTCACCATTTTATCGCCCGCGACGTTCATGGACGGCCGATAGGTACAGGGCGTTTATCGTCGGAAGGCAAGATCGGGCGTATGGGGGTATTGGTCGAATGGCGGGGGCAAGGCGTCGGTGCTTCGTTGCTGCGTACTCTCTTGGAAAAAGCCCGGAATCTCGGTTTGACGGCGGTTAGTGCAAACGCCCAGGTCGCGGCGTTGGGATTTTACGAAAGATTCGGCTTCGAACGGGCGGGCGAGGTGTTTTTAGAGGCTGGTATTCCTCATCAATTCATCAGGCTTGCGCTTCGAGCTGTCGATAATAAGCCGGCGCGCGCGACACCAAAGCCGCGGCCTGCGTCCGTTCCGGCTGTCCGGCTGGATACGGTCGAATCGACTCTGGCGGCATCCTTGCAACTGATAAACGCGGCTCGTCGCCAGCTTTATATCTTCAGTCGCGATTTGGAATACGGTTTGTACGGGCAAAATGAAATTGTCGAGGCGCTGAAGCAATGCGTTTTGCGTAATAGCAATGGCGTTATCGAGCTGATCATTCAAGAGCCGGCCGGTCTTCGCAGCCAGACCCATCCTGTTTTGGAGTTGGCGCAACGCCTGCCTTCCCGTTTCTCGATTCGAGCGCCGGTCGAAGACGAGGATTTGCAGTATTCCTCGGCTTTTGTCGTCAACGACCAGGGCGGCTATTTATTTCGCCTGCTTGGCAACCGGTTCGAGGGGCATTGGAGTCCGAATTTGCCTTCACAAAATCAGCAATTACGCGACGAATTCCAAAGGGTCTGGCAACGTTCGCGGCCTTGTACCGAATTTAGAGTATTAGGTTTATGAACGCAAAAAACAGCGTAACGCTGATGAAGGCTTGGCATCACCCCGGAAAATGAAAGGCAATCCTGAGCAGGAGCGACACACTTGTCGCGACGAGGGCGTCGCTCCTGACTTTCATGATATATAGAGTACTTTTCGCGACTAAGGAAGGAGGATGAAGTAACTTCTTCAAAATCGGAAAGGGGGTCAGTGACTCGATTGGCAGGTGTCGGCGGCAGGGATAGCCGCCGCCAAGACTACATGGACGTATTCACGGCGTCCTGTCGAGCGAGTCACCGAACCTCCACAATGCTTACTGTTTCGAGAAGTTATGTTGCGCATATTCCTAGCTGCAGGTTTCAGGGATGGTCTCGCTTTGCCTTCGGTATGTTTTTGAATCAGGTGATCACCGATGGCTCGGTTCGGCCTGTGCGTTGTTTGACTTGACAAAGTTGCTCGGCGATCTCAATCAACTCCGCCAAAGCTAGGTGAGCGTCCTGGTCATGTTTGCCTATATCGCGTTCGTAGCGCTCCAGATAGATGCGCAAGGTTGCGCCTACCGTACCGGTTCCAGACAAGCGGAAGACGATGCGGGAGCCGTTGACGAAGCCGATGCGTATGCCTTGGTTGTGGCTGACGCTGTCGTCGACGGGGTCGGTATAGCTGAATTCGTCGGCAAATTTGACGACGTAATCGCCCCAGCTTTTGCCAGGTAACTCGCTCAACTGGTCGCGAAGATGATCGACGATGCCATTGGCGATATCGGAATCGACCGCTTCGTAATCGTGTCGGCAGTAAATGTCACGACCGTATTTTTGCCAATGTTCTTGAACGATGTCGGCGACCGATTGGCGTTTGCGGGCGATTAGATTTAGCCAAAATAGCACGGCCCATAAGCCGTCTTTTTCGCGGACATGGCTGGACCCTGAGCCGAAGCTTTCTTCGCCGCACAGCGTAATTTTGTCGGCATCCAATAGATTGCCGAAAAATTTCCAGCCGGTCGGTGTTTCGTAGCAGGGCAAGCTCAGCTTATCGGCGACGCGGTCGACGGCCTGGCTGGTAGGCATGGAGCGCGCGACGCCGCTGATGCCTTTGGCATAGGCTGGAATCAATTTGGCGTTGGCGGCCATGATGGCCAAACTGTCGCTAGGGGTGACGAAGATATTGGCGCCCATGATCATATTACGGTCGCCGTCGCCATCGGAGGCGGCCCCGAAAACCGGAGGGTTGTCGCCGAACATGATTTCAGTCAGTTCGTGCGCATGTGCCATATTGGGATCGGGGTGCCCACCGCCGAAGTCTTCTTTGGGAATAGCGTTAAATACCGAGCCGGGAGCCGCTCCAAGCACTTCTTCGAGAATGTGCTTGGCATAGGGGCCGGTGATGGCATGCATCGCATCGAAGCGCAAGGTGATCAAGCCTGCGGCGATACTTTGTTTGATCAAGTCGAAATCGAAGATCTTTGCCATTAATTCGGCGTAGTCGGCGACAGGGTCGATGATGCGGACTTTGACGCCGTCGAGTTGTATTTCGCCAATGGCGTCTAGGTCAAGGTCGGCTATCTCGGCAATTCGATAACTGCTGATGGTTTTGGTGTTTTGATACAGAGCGTCGGTAAACTTTTCCGGAGCGGGTCCGCCATTGCTGACGTTATATTTGATGCCGAAGTCCTCGTCCGGGCCTCCGGGATTATGGCTGGCGGATAGGACGATGCCGCCGAAGGCTTGGTATTTGCGAATGATGTTCGAAGCGGCCGGCGTAGATAGCAATCCGCCGCGGCCTATGATCAGCTCACCAAAACCGTTAGCGGCAGCCATTTTGATGATGATTTGAATCGCTTGACGGTTAAAATAACGGCCGTCGCCACCTAAAACTAGAATCTTTCCCTGAAAATCCTCTAAACTATTGAAAATCGATTGGACAAAATTTTCAAGGTAACCTGTTTGTTGAAAGACCTTAACCTTTTTTCGTAAGCCGGATGTGCCGGGTTTTTGATCATCGTAGGGTTTGGTTTTATTGGTTTTTATTTGCATGTCTTACCCTTAATGCGACAATTGAGAGAGTTTAACTTACACCAAAATCCTGATCTTTAATAGACTGAATGGATATGAGAAAGAAATCGTTGTATCGTACCCTTTTAATTAGTTTTTATCTTGCACCCGGCCTGAGTTTGGCTGATCCTAGTGTTTGGTTGCTCGTCGACACTCAAAGCCGAAACCTTGAAATCAAAAAAGGCGATGAAACACTTGAAGTGCTAGAACACGTGGTAATCGGTCGCAAAGGCGCCGGAACCAAAGAAAGGCGCGGTGATGATATTACCCCACTCGGTAATTATCGGATCGGTTGGGTCAACGAAAAGAGTTCGTTTCGCAAATTTTTCGGATTGACCTATCCTAACCGTGAGCATGCCGAAATAGCCTTACAAAAAGGGCTGATTGACCGCGACACCTACGATGCCATTTCTATGGCCGAAAATAGAGGGGAAATTCCACCCCAAAATACCGATTTAGGCGGTCAAATTGGCATACATGGTTTAGGTAGTGGCAGCTTGAGTGTACATGAGGTTTTTGACTGGACACATGGCTGCATTGCCTTAACGAACGATCAAATCGATCGTCTAAGCCAGTACGTTGAAAAAGGGACGCTGGTCACTGTGAAATAATGTTGGTAAATTTCAATTAAATGTTGGAAAATTGTCACCGTATGTTCTTTTTTGTCTTTTAACCACAATCAAGGGGAAAACCATGATGAAAGCTGTAAAATTATCTGCACTTGTTGCTGTTGCTGCTTTGGCTACCGGTTGCGCCACCAATGGCGACATCGAAAACCTGCAAGGTCAAATCGATTCACTGAAACCACAAGTTTCAGCTGCTGCTGCTGACGCCGCTTCTGCTAAAGCTGCTGCTGCCGAAGCTTCTGCTAAAGCCGCTGCTGCTGAAGCCGCTGCAAACCGTGCTGCCCAATATGCTCAAGACACCAACAGCAAATTGGACCGTATGTTCAAAAAATCACAACACAAATAAGCATTATTGCTGTTGTTGATTTTAAAGCCCGTGAGCCTTTCGGTTCATGGGCTTTTTCATGCGCGCCGATTGTCGCTGTGTCAGCCTTGAAAAGATTTACATGCCAGGTGATTTTAAAAAACGCAGTTGGTTCACGAAATACACGAAATAAATCAGTTTGTTGCTCGGGTTTTTCCTCTTGCCGTTTGTGGTATCCAAAATCAATAACCACTTGAAAATTTTCGTGTCTTTTGTGGGCTAAATGATTTTTTAGGGTCATGTCTAGCTTGGCTTCGGCGCGCGTCGTGGTGCGAAGGTAGATGATTTACTGTGTGTCGGTCGGTAAAATGAATGTAAGTCACTGCTGAGTGGCTATAACCCTGCGCATACTGTCCGACTCAAGCGAATGCCCTGCCTTTTTCATTTGCTGGGGTGCCTGCCGATTTTTTTCTTGGCTGTTAGGAGGGATTTATGAAACGCCTAATAAGTGTTTTGATCATGGCGATGTTGCTCACCGCTTGTTCTTCATCGAGCGATGAGAAAGAGCGGGAAAAAGAAGTGGTCGACGCAGTGCACCAGCCACTAGAAAAAGCTAAAGACGTAGAGCAACAAATTTTCGACAGCGACGCGCGACAGCGCAAGCAGATGGATGATTTGTAAACGCTGAAGAGTAGTTGGCCCAGTCCCGCCGGCCAATGGCCGGCGGGACTGGCGGATGAGTATTTATTTCACATTGGGACAGTCGATGTAATCAGGATGAGCCGTGATGACGACGGCGACACGATTTTCCTGATTTGGCGTATTATCCGGCCCAAGGGCTTCGCCGATCGCCTTGATGACAAGCTGGGATGAATTGGCGCCTTGTTTGACCAGCATATCGCTAACCGTACGAGCTCTTCTTTCCGATAGCGCCTGGTTATAAGCGGGTTTTCCTACCGTGTCGGTCGATGCGGTAACGGTTGCAGTCGCGTCGCGGTGTGAATGTAAGTATTGAGCAATATGGTTTATGGTTTCCTCTTTGGTTCTGAACGGAATGGCACTAGCGGTTTTGAAGTAGGCCACCGTTTCATGTACGGTTTCCGTTTGATGGTGGTTTTGGGAATGAACTTCCGTCAGCCATTGGCACATCTCTTTTTCAGATTGCAATCGATGCTGAGTGGATGATTGAGCTGCATCCAGGGCTTTTTGTTTTTCGTTGATATTCCAGTAATGATCTTTTTCCAGATGATCCAGGATGTTGTTTGCCACTTCCAGATCTTCTTCGGCCATTTCTTCGTGCAGCATGGCTTGGCCGTAATGCCCCGTTCTGGATGCGTCTATTGCCGCTTTCAAATCGGTGGAGTCTTTCTTGGGGGTGCTGCAAGCGGTCAGAGCCAATGCTAATGCCGCGAGTGGCAGGTATGTGTATTGATTTTTCATGATGTTATCCTCGTGATCCAATTAATCGCAACCGGCTTACTCGTCGCCATCATCCAGCGGGCCGTAAGTGGTCCAATAGCCCGGATAATGCAGGCCAAAGTAGCGACTGTCTTCACTGAAACGATCCCAGACATAGGCCGGTGCGGCAAATTCCTTGGTCGGGATGGGGGATGTCACCAATTCGGCAGTGCCGACTAATGTTCGGCCAACCGTATGCCCAACTCCGCGCAAAATACCCCAAGTCATGCCAACGAATATATTTTGTTCGCTAGAGATATTAATAACGTTTTTAGGTATCTCGACAAATCCAAATGCGATGTTGGCAAGGCCTTGGCTGACTTTGTCGCTAAATCCTTTTATATACGATTCTGCCTGAGCCGTTGGTGCCGCTATTAATGCGCCGGATAAAACGCAGGCGGCTAAAATTTTATTTTTAATCATGAGTAGCTCCTTAGTGTTACAGATTTAAACCCGCCCGAAACCACGCAGGCTGGCAAGACGAAAATTTGTAAATAGCATTTCAGAGTTTAACTTGAAAAAGCATAGTACAGATTCCGACAAATAGAAGCTGGGGGGGGCAATGACCGAATGAGCCCGAATCGGAAGTTATAGATTGTAATCAGGTCAGGCTGGGTTTTTGCAGGCAGGCACAATCGACGCTGATGCGTTCGGGTCGCAGATCGAGTTTTAGCGCGGTCATTTGCCCGCCCCACAGACAGCCGGTATCGATGGCGTAGACGTTATCTTCCGAGTAATAGCCAAGGGTCGACCAATGTCCGAAGATAATGCGCATGTCTTTGCTTTTCCGACCCGGCACCCTAAACCAGGGGAGAAGATGCACAGGCTGACTGCCGGGTGGACCCTTTTGGTGGAAATCCATTTCGCCCTCCGGCGTACAATAGCGTAAGCGGGTGAAACAATTGACCGCGAAGCGTAGCTTTTCGGTAGCGGATAAATCGTCCTGCCAAACGGCCGGTTTATTGCCGTACATTGAGCGGAAGAAGCGTTGATAATCGTCGCCGGCAATGGCTTGTTCGACCTCGTGCGCCATGCTTTGGGTCAGTTCGAAATCCCATTGCGGAGGCAGGCCGGCATGTAACATGCAGTAGTCGGCGTTGTGATAAAACATGCGCTGTCGCCGCAACCAATCGATCAGATCATCGCAATCGGCTGCTCGCAATATCGGGCCGAGGGTGTCTTTTTTGCCGACTTTGCCCAATGAAGTCACTGTCGCGATCAGATGCAAGTCGTGATTACCCAATACACTTACTGCCGAAGCGCCTAATCCTTTGATAAAGCGTAATGTTTCCAACGAGTGGGGGCCGCGATTGACTAGGTCGCCGACCAGCCAATGTTGATCTTCGGCGGGATCGAAGTTGATGGCATCCAGTAACCTGCGTAGTTCGTTGTAACAGCCTTGAATATCGCCGATTGCATAAATCGCCATCAGTGCAGCGTTCTGGGAATGGATAGCGTGAATTTCGGAATGGCTGCGCTAAAATGTTCGCCGTTATCGGATTGCATCTGGTATTTACCCTGCATGACGCCGACGGGCGTTTCTATCATCGCCGCGCTGGTATAACGAAACGAATCGCCCGGATTCAAATGCGGGTTTTCGCCGACCACGCCGTCGCCATTGACTTCCTGCACTTTGCCGTTGGCGGCGGTGATCAGCCAATGTCGAGTCAGGAGGCGAGCAGGCACGGAGCCGATATTGGTGATGGTGACGGTATAGGCAAATACGAAACGGTTTTGCTCCGGAGATGATTGGGCCTCTATGTATTGCGGCTTCGCCTCAACGATAACTTTGTTTTTTTCACTCATTAGCTGGATTATGTCATTCTGTATGTTGTGTATTTCAACCTAACTGATAAGCAAACGCAAGCCATCCGATGAAGATAAAAAGCCTGCTTTTCACGCTGTTCTTCTCCCTTTCTCAGCCGGCGGTCGCCGAGAATGGAAGCGATTTATTCGCCGCCGCGGCGTCCGGTAAGCTGGAACGTGTGCAGGCTTTGCTGGCACAAGGCACGGAGGTCAACAGCAAGATAGAGCAAGATAGAACGGCGCTGATGGCGGCCAGTTTTAACGGAAATTTACGGATCGTCAAGTTACTGCTAGTTTATGGTGCAGACGTCAACATGGTCGACAAACAGGGAACAACCGCCTTGGCCGATGCTGTTTTATTCGGTGATGCCGATGTCGTTAAAGCGCTGATTATGGCGGGGGCGAATGTCAATGCTGTCGACAATCAGCGCGTCGCCATTCTGGATAAGGCCAGGAAGACGGGGCGGGAACACATAGTCAAGCTTTTGGAAGCCGCCGGGGCGAAACCTGCCGAAGCCGAAGGACAAGAAAATGCCGAATCCACGGCCGCAACGCCGGAGGAATCCGGACCAAAAACCGATACGCAGCCACCTGCCGAAGATAAACTCAAATAATTCAAGCCATGACTTCAATGCAAAAACCTTTACATATTCATATCCTCGGTATCTGCGGCACATTCATGGGGGGCTTGGCGTTGAGCGCTCGAGAACTCGGCTATAGCGTTAGCGGTTCCGATCAAAATGTGTATCCGCCTATGAGCTGCCAGCTCGAGCAACAGGGGATACGCTTGATGACCGGTTATAAGGCTGAAAATCTGGATTGTAAGCCAGATCTGGTGGTCATAGGCAACGCGATGTCGCGCGGTAATCCGGAAGTCGAGGCCGTGCTGAACCGGGGCCTTCGATACACTTCAGGCCCCCAGTGGCTGGCTGAACACGTTTTGCAGGATCGTTGGGTACTGGCCGTCGCCGGCACGCACGGCAAAACCACTACAACCAGCATGTTGAGCTGGATATTGGAGTTTTCGGGCTTTAAGCCCGGTTTTTTGATCGGGGGTATCCCGAAGAATTTCGGTATTTCCGCCCGCTTGGGGGAGTCTGATTTTTTCGTCATCGAAGCCGACGAATACGACTGCGCTTTTTTCGATAAACGTTCCAAATTCGTGCATTACCGTCCGCGCACGGCAATTTTGAATAATCTGGAGTACGATCATGCGGATATCTTCGAAGATCTGGAGGCGATCAAGAAGCAGTTTCACCATTTGGTTAGAACGATTCCCGGAGAGGGGCTGATTATCGCGCCAACTTCCGAAAAGCATGTGGCGGAAGTTCTGGACATGGGGCGGTGGTCGCCGGTCGTCAAAACGGCCATAGGCGCCGAGGCCGACTGGCGGGCGGATTTGTTGAAAGACGACGGCAGTAGGTTCCAGGTGTGTTTCGAAGGAGAAAATCAGGGGATAGTCGAATGGGAGCTGACCGGTTGCCATAATGTTTACAATGCGCTTTCCGCCATCGCTGCCGCCCGGCATATCGGCATTCCGGGAACTGAAGCAATCGCCGCGTTGAGACAGTTCCAAAATGTCAAACGGCGGATGGAAGTCATTGTCAGCAAAAACGGCGTCACGGTTTATGACGATTTTGCCCATCATCCCACGGCGATCCAAACCACGCTGGATGGTTTGCGCAAACAGGTCGGCGCAGAGAAGATTTTGGCCATCGTAGAGCCGCGCTCCAATACCATGCGGCTGGGCGTGCATACTCAGTCCCTGGCTGAATCGCTGGCCGAGGCGGATCATGCCATTGTTTACCAGCCGGAAAATATTGGGTGGGATTTGAGCCGCTTATTGCAATATGCCGACAATATTCAGATTGTCGGCGATTTGGATGCGATCGTCGAACAAATCAAGGCGAAATTGGGCGGCGTTTGTCATGTGTTGTTGATGAGTAACGGCAGCTTCGGCGGTATTTATCAGCGTTTGCAGGACGAACTGTGAGGCCGTTTTTATGCGTTCATTACGACAAAGCGATGGGCAAAAAAAAGCGGCCATCGGCCGCTTGGAGAAGAAGGGTAAAGCAACTCAGTTGCGCATAACAATACTTGAGTTGTTGACAGTTTAACGGCGTAGGCTTAACTTGAAAATGTGGCTTATTGTCACACGCGACAAACTGTCGCAGTTTTGCTGTGCACAAGCGCGATGAATGCCGGGAGGTTGGTGTTTGAGCGATGGTTAGTAAAAAGACAAGGTGGATGGCCGGTTTCCACTCATCCACCTAGAAAGCATAAGAAGAGGATGCGTCAGCTTTTAGTTGCCGCCTTTGAAACTGATTTCCAGGGCGTGCAAGGCATTCGCGCAATCGTCGGCGGACTGCTCTGCGGGATAGTCGTGGCATTGCTGATTCTTGGCTTTGGCCTCTTTGACGTTGGCCACATACCAAGCGATGGATTTTTCCAGGTTCGCTGGCGCATCTTCGGCGCTGATGACTTTAAACGCGGCCAAGACCAGTACCAATGCAGACGAGATCAAGATGATGGTTTGTTTTTTCATGTGTTATCTCCCTATATGAAGGTTGGGTAAGCGCTCGCTAATAATTGGAAGCGAGCGGGCGAAAGTCTAATCCTTTAATTTTTTCATGGAAATGTGGCTGATTGCCGCGCGACAAATTGTCGCCAGACTTTATCTGTTAAACATCACGACTTCCAATGCCGAAAAAGTCGTTCAACTTAGAAATTAGACGTCTGTCAGATTAGAGAAGTTAAGGCGGATTTGGCTACAGTTTTTCTAGGCCACTATGTTCGACCTTGGTCTCGAATCGGTGCGCAATCGTTTGCATGATCAAAATCAACACCACGCCGGCCAGAATGAAGCCTATCTGCTGCAAAGAGGTCTTGAGATCGGTTTTTTGATGCAGGGATGGAATCAAATCGGCGACCGCGATATAGATGAAGCTGGATGCAGCCAAGGTCAGGAAATAGGGCAGGAGGTGGTGTAAGTCGCCCAGGCTGAAATAGGCCAGCACGCCTCCGAAAACCGTGGTTAAGCTGGCCAGTACGTTGTAAAGCAAGGCTTTGCTGCGGGTGTATCCGCTGTGTAGCAGGATCGCGAAATCGCCGACTTCCTGGGGAATCTCGTGAGCCGTCACCGCCAAGGCGGTAATAATGCCAAGCTGTGGATCGGTCAGAAAAGCCGCGCCTATCAGTACGCCGTCGACGAAGTTATGAATGCTGTCGCCCAGAATGATAAACATGCCGGCTACGCGGCGGCCATGATCGTCGTGTGTGTGATGGTGGTGATCATCGTGCGAATCTTCGCCGTGAGCCTCGCAGGCGTGAGAATGACAATGCCGCCAAACCAATAGTTTTTCCAGCATGAAAAACAATAGAATGCCGGCCAATATCGTCGCCGACAAGGCGGAAATTTCATCGCTTGTCACGTCTTCGAAGGCATGCGGAATCAAGCCGCAGAAGGCGCCGGTCAGAAGGGCGCCAATTGCAAAACTAATGCCGTGCGGTAATAGACGTTGTCTGCGCTGTTCCGGCAACAATAAAAATACGCCCGCAGCCATGACGCTGAGAACGCCGCCCATGGCTGTGAAGATGACAATCAATGACAATATATTCAATCAATCTCTCCAGATCAGGCTGGCCATGCGGCCGGTAGCGGCCCCGTCGCGGCGGTAGGAATAAAAACGTTGGGTATCGGCTACGGTGCAATAGTCTCCGCCATAGATGCGGTTGATGCCCAAATCGCTTAATTGCAGGCGAGCCAAACGATAGATGTCGGCCAGCCATTTGCCGGAACCTAAAGCCTTAAAGGCGGAATCTGCTTTCGAATTATCGCCGACGAACGCGTCGCGTACTTCGTCGCCGACTTCGAATCGATTCGGTCCTATGGCAGGGCCCAACCATACCGAAACATCGCGGCAATTCATCGCCTTGAGGGTCTGTGCGATCACGCCGGCGTGTAAGCCGCGCCAACCGGCGTGTGCGGCGGCGACAACATCGCCGTTGTCCCCGCAAAACAATATCGGCAGGCAATCGGCCGTCATCACCGCGCAAACGGTGCCGGTCTGGTCGGTATAGCTAGCGTCGGCCTCTACCAATCCCGTGGCCTGATCGGCTTTGATCACGTGAATTCCGTGTACTTGCTGCAGCCAAACCGGTTCGGCAGGGAGCTTCAGCATGTCTTTGATGGCGGCCCTATTGGTTTTGACACAATCGGGATCGTCATCGACATGATCGGCGGGGTTAAGACTGGCGTAGCTGCCGCTGCTGACGCCCCCGCTACGCAAAGTCGTCGCCGCATGGACGTGAGGCGGCAATGGCCAATCAGGTTCGATCCAGTTCATTTTCCGCCAGTAGTCGGATCAGATTTCGCATGTCGTCTGGCATGGCCTGTTCCCATTCCATGTATTCGCCGGTTTCGGGGTGGTCCAGTCCAAGCTTTGCAGCATGCAGGGCCTGGCGTTTGAAGTTGCGTAGCGCATCGGCCAAAGCCGGATTGCAGTCGGCCGGCATTTGAAAGCGGCCGCCATAAATTGGATCGCCGACCAGCGGATAATTGATATGGGCCATGTGCACCCGAATCTGATGGGTGCGGCCGGTTTCCAGTTTGACGCGGATTAGCGTGTGGCGTTTGAAACGTTGCTCCAATCGGTAATGCGTTACCGCCTCTTTGCCGTCGCGGCGCACCGCGTTGCGTTTACGATCGACAGGGTGGCGGCCGATTGGTTCGTCGACGGTGCCGCCCGCCGTCATCCAGCCTTTCACCAGGGCCAGATATTCCCGGTTGATCGCGCGTTCTTGCAATTGTTCCACCAAACTATTGTGGGCTTGCAAGGTCTTGGCCACCATCAGCAGGCCGCTGGTGTCTTTGTCTATACGGTGCACAATGCCGGCGCGCGGCAGCGTATCCAGGCTGGGAGCGTGATGTAGCAAGGCATTGACCAAAGTGCCATTCCAGTTACCGACCGCCGGATGTACGACCAATCCGGCCGGCTTGTTGACGATCAATAGCGCGTCGTCCTCGTACACTATGTCTAACGGGATTGCCTCTGCGCTGCACTCAAGTACTTGTTCCGCTTCGGCGTCCAGGCGGATTTCCTCGCCGCCGTCCAGCTTTTCGCGGCCTTTCATCTGTTCGCCGTCCACTTGTACTCGACCGGCTTTGACCCAGGTTTGCAGCTTGCTGCGGGAGTAGTCCGGAAACATTTCCGCCAGGCATTGATCGAGGCGCATGCCCGCCAGTTCTTCGGGAACTCTTGCCGTTAATATCGTCATAATCGTTTTTAAGTTATACTCGCGGCTGTATGCGTGATCTTAGGCCGCAAAAAACCCGCAATATTACAACGTGTTGTCTTTCTTATGCGATTAGTTTTAGTAAAAATCCTTTTTGTTGCCAGTTTGTTCTGGACTTTGCCGGGCTGCGAAACGCTGAGCGCCCTAGGCGGTAAGGACGATAAAGCGGAGAAAGAGGACGAATACGTCGGTTGGGACGACGCCAAGTTCCACCAAGAAGCCAAGGCGGCGTTGAACGACAAAAACTATCAAAAAGCGATCAAACTCTACGAAGCTTTGGAGGCTCGCTATCCGTTCGGCGATTACGCCGCCCAAGCTCAGCTTAACGTAGCCTACGCCTATTACAAAAACGACGATCCCGAGGCGGCGCTGGCGGCGACCGACCGCTTCATCAAGGTGCATCCGCGTAGCCCTAGCGTCGATTACGCCTATTATCTCAAAGGCTTGATCAACTATAACCGCGGCATCGGCTTTATCGACCGTTTTTTGCCTACCGATACCTCGCAGCGTGATCCCGGCAGTGCCAAGGATGCCTACGACAATTTCGAGGAATTGATACAGCGTTTTCCGCAAAGCAAATACGTTCCCGACGCTCGCCTGAGAATGGTGGCCTTACGCAATAACATGGCGATGTACGAAGTGCATGTGGCCGATTTTTATATGCGCCGTAAAGCTTACGTGGCGGCGGTCAATCGTGCCAATAACATCATTAAAGAATACCAGCGTACGCCGGCCGTACCGCATGCCTTGGTCATCATGCAGGAAGCTTACCGCAAGCTGGGCATGGATGATTTGGCGGCCGATGCCGAACGCGTATTCAATCTCAATTATCCTAATGGCATCCCGGTGGCCGACTACAAGGAACAGACCTTCGTCGAACAAGCCTGGGATGCAATCGGCATGGATAAATAAAGTTCGAGTCGCATGTTTAGATTACCGGTAGCGATTGTGCTGCTGTGTGCGTTTATGCGGGCATCGGCCGCAGAGCATGAACCGCTGTTTCAAAATCGCTTTTTTACCTTGTCTCAAAGTAACGAATTGCTGTGCGCGACCAGCGAACAACAATTCATGTCTACCGAAAGGCTAGCCGATGCGATTCAATTTTATGAGCGCAACCATCCAGGCCTGAGGCAACAGGCCGTGGCGGTGCTGACCGACCATAAAAACCCGCAGCGTCTGGACGATTTGGCCGATTACCGCGAAGATTGCGAACACAGCCCTTCGGGGGAATTATGCGTATTGGAGAAATACTGGGGCGACAGGGATGCGGCCTGGCGGGCGTTGGCGCTGTTTTACGACAGCAAGACGGTCATCAAGCATAGCGAGGACCCCAACTATCTGCTCAAGCCGTTCGATGCCGATCACCTGCGTATCTTCGAAAAGGCCATACGCAAGATTCCGGCCTTTTTGCGTCAGCGCATCAGCAAGGCCAAGCCGGTCGAAAATCTGGACAAGGAAATTGCCGACAAGCCTAATGCGATTCAGGAGCTGATCAAAGACGCCTTTCAGGAAGATTATAAAACCAGTATCTGGCAAGACCATACCCACCCGTTGACCTTCACGCCCGGCATAGGCTTTCGCTCCCAAACCGTGGCGCAAGTATTCAGCGGCCAGAATCTGATCGTGTTTACCGTCAAGGAATTCGACAAGGGCAAGGAAGGGGCGGTTTACCGGGACATAGACGTGGAATATCTGGTGGATTTTCGTTTGCCCATCGTCGTGCATGAGATCGCCCACACGATAGACAATTTTCATTTTTGGAACGGCGAAGACGATCTGTACTTTTTCTACAAGTACCACAAGATTTCCAACGACGAACAAATCGGCAAAATCATCGCCGATGCCAAGTTGGCGTTATGGCCGTCGAAATGGTTCGAGGCCTTCGAATACTTGCATGAAGTCAACGATGGCCGTTACGACGGCAATACCCAGGAAAAACTGGCCGAACTGGTCGCGCAATATATTCTGATTCCGGAGCGTCTGAAGCAAAGCGCTCCGGCTGCCTATCAGTGGCTGCGCGACGAGGTGTTCCGTGGCATCGAATACCAGGGTTACGATAGCTGCAGCACGCCTCTTACCCGGCCGTTGACCTGGTGGCAAAAGTACGCCAGCGGCAAGCAGCTGGGGCATTGACGAGGATTGTCTGTGCTATGCTATGCCGGCAAACGGGTATAGGAGGGCGATGATATGGCATTGGCATTGGAGAAAGACAAGCATTACACCTACAAAGACTACCTGACCTGGCCGGATGATGTGCGCTGCGAGTTGATAGACGGTGTCGTCTATATGATGATGCCGGCACCCTTGCTGACCCATCAGGATGTGGCCGGCGAAATTTTTCGACAGACGGCTAATGCGCTGCAAGGCAAAACCTGCCGAGCGCTGATTGCGCCACTCGATGTGCGCTTGCCGCGCCACGACGAAGCCGACGAAGACACCGATATCGTCGTGCAACCCGACGTCATGGTGGTTTGCGACCCGGGCAAGCTCGATCGCAGAGGCGTGCGCGGCGCGCCGGATTGGGTCGTCGAAGTGTTATCGCCTTCTTCGGCCAGTCGGGATCAAATCGAAAAACGCCGACTCTACGAGCGCCACGGCGTATTGGAATATTGGCTGGTGCATCCCCGCGATAGGGTATTGACCGTTTATCGCCTGCGTGACGGCGAATACGGCAAACCGGACGTTTACAAGCTGGAAGGCGTTACGCCGGTCGGCGTGTTGCCGGGCGTAAGCATAGATTGGGATGCAATGGCGCCTTACTTGATAGACGAAGACTGAATACATGAAAAAACCGCAACTCACATCCTTGCAAGAACAGTTGTTGAAATCCGGCCTGACCAGCGACGCCAAGGTCAAACAGGTCAAGGCCGAAAAGCGCAAACAAACCAAGCTGCAACGCAACAACGGCGTGGAGCCGGTCGACGAAATCAAGCTCAGCGCCGAACAAGCGCGTCTGCAACAGGTAGAGCGGGACCGCGAACTGAATCGGCAACGCAAATTGGCCGAAGAACAAAAAGCGCTGATCGCCCAAATCAAGCAAATTACGCTGCTCAACCGCATCGCTCAGGATGCCGAGGGGGCTGCTTATCAATTCAACCACGACAACAAGGTTAAGGTCGTCTATGTGAAGCAAAAGGTGCGCGAGGCCTTGATCAATGGCCGTGCCGGCATCGTTCATCTGGAGTCAGGCTACGAAATCGTTCCGGCTGAAGTCGCCCGTAAGATTCAGAACCGGGATGTTTCCAGTGTGGTGATACTGAACGAGCCGACGCAGGATATCCCTATGGAAGACGATCCTTATGCGGATTATCAAATTCCGGACGATTTGATGTGGTAGATCTTGAGTTTCAGGCCAAATCACTTAAGTTTTATCCGAATGCAACAATATCTCGACCTCGTTCAAAACATACTCGATAACGGTTCTTGGCAACAGAATCGCACCGGCATCCGCAGCATCGGCATTCCGGGGGCGATGATGCGCTTCGATATGCAGCAGGGTTTTCCCGCCGTGACCACCAAAAAGCTGGCGTTCAAGGCTGCTATAGGCGAAATGGTGGGGTTTTTGCGCGCCGCCCGTAGCGCCGCTGACTTTCGGACGCTGGGCTGCAAAGTCTGGGACCAAAATGCCAACGAAAATGGGCAGTGGCTAGCCAGTCCTTATCGCCTGCAGGAAGACGACCTCGGCCCCGTTTACGGAGTGCAGTGGAGAGAGTGGCCGGCCTACAAACTCATCGACCCGAACCAACCTCGAGCTAACGCACAGATTAGCGATGCGCTCGCGCTCGGTTACCGGCGTATCGGCGTCGTCGAAGAAAACGGGGACGGCGGCGTATTGCTGTATAAGGCGATAGACCAGCTCAGATTGTGCCTGGATACCATCATGACAGACCCGGGTAACCGCAGAATCCTGTTTCACGGTTGGAACTGGGCGCAACTGGAGGAAATGGCGCTGCCGCCGTGCCATTTGTTGTACCAATTCCTGGTGAATACCTCCGCACGGGAGATTTCACTATGCCTCTATATCCGCTCCAACGACATCGGACTTGGTGCGCCGTTCAATTTGGCGGAAGGCGCGGCCTTACTGCATTTACTCGGACGCTTGACGGGTTACTCCCCTCGCTGGTTCACTTATTTCATAGGCGATGCGCACATCTACGAAAACCATGTCGATATGTTGCAGGAACAATTAAGGCGCGAGCCTTACCCTGCGCCCAAGTTGGTCTTATCCGACAGAATTCCGGACTATGCTGAAACCGGAAAATACCAGCCGGAATGGCTGGAAAAAATTGCGCCCTGTGATTTTCGCCTGGAAGATTACCGTCATCATGCGCCGCTGACAGCGCCGATGGCGGTTTGAGCTACAGGGCATTGTGGCGGTTTGTCCGAAAGCAACGCAGGGAGACAGTCGCTGCTCTAGGCGCGCCGCTTGCGTTTCCTGGGTAAATAAACATTTTCCAGGTCAAATATGTTGGCGTTCACCAACAGGCGATTTTCGCTTCCCGCGCCGGCGTACATCTCGCGCCTGCGCTCTTGTTTACGTCTTTCCTGTATCTCGCGCGGCAATTGCTTTTGATTTAGCCGTCTATCGTTATGTTTCGAACGAATAATAAATTCCCTTACCTCGATGACATTATGCTTGAAACGTTTGCCGTTGAGCTTTTTGATCACGCGCAGACCCGTTGTCCGGCGGTTTAAAAAAACGACGCCATAATGGATGGAATGGTGGGCACTTTTCTGCATGGAGAATAGGCTTATTTTTGTGATTTTTCTGCCTAACGCCGGAAATATAAAGCCTATTTTCATGGCCGATTTGACTAGATCGCGTAATTCCGTTTCTTTAGTGTTGATGGAAAGATTTTTGATTAAAACAATCATAAGATGATATTTCCCATTTGATATATTGGATATTCCTGATGCTCACGAAAACGAGGCAAGCATCCCAATTTGAAAGACGTTCCCGCGGGAGTGACGCCTGTCGATTACAACCATAGTAATAGTGTGCACAAACTAATGTTTGTTTTATATCAAGAATTGAGCGGTTTTCCGATAGCTCCACGCTTGTGAACCAACGCCGTTGCGCAGATAGCTGATAGTTCGTAAGAAGTCTGGGGGCAAAATGCCAACGAAAACCGCCAGAAGTTTGCCGAGCACTATTGCCTGCAGCAACATGATCTCGGCCCAGTTACAGCGTACATTGGAGGGAGACGCAGTTGAGCGTAGCTGCCGGCGTTGATACGGCAGAATTCCAGGCTATGCAGAAATCGACAAATACCCGCCGGAATGACTAGAAAAAGTGAAGCCCGGCGATTTCCATCTGGAAGACTATCTTCTACATGCGCCGCTGACAGCGCCGATGGCGGTTTGAATCTTCTGGTTTCACGCATTCGTTTTTAAGGTTGCACTCATTTACGAAGGCTAAGTGCGCCCAAAATGCACGAAATCATGCATTTTGGGTCGGAAGCTATACCGGGAGTCGAAAAATCTCGGGCTTGCTACCGTTTTATCGAATTGGCCGACTCAAGTTTATTTCAAGATTTCTGCGGCAGCCGCTTTCAATTTGGCCTCATCGGCCTGGATGGGTTTCATCATGGGATTTTGGGAGTTTTTAGCCCCGGCTACTAATTCATCAACGGTTTTGAATTTACCTTTTAAGGTGTCGACGCTAGGCGCAACCGAACCATTGTGGCAACCCTTGCAAGTATCCGACTCGCCGGCAGTTGATAGGGATGGCGTCAAGATAAGCAAAGCCACTGTAGTCATTGCTGATAGGCGTTTTTTCATTCTGAGTCTCCTCGGTTTTTAATTATTATTTTTGGCGATAAAGTTCGGACATGCTCGAAGGTCCAAACGATGAAATGTAGATGATTTTATTCGTCTACAAAAAATTTTTATCATAGCCTGAATTTCAGTGCAATCCCTAAAAGTTTGCGGGGCGGCATTGTGTTCCTGGTATTCGGAAAAAACGGGTCGCCTGGCTTCAAAACAAAAAATCCTCAAGCAACTTGGGTAAACTAGACAATCCTCATTTCCAGGCCTAAGCTATGCGCTTTTTCCGAACACACGGGAGAGACTCATGGATACTTGTTATCGCGGCATGCCGAAATTCGTCGGGGCATTATTCGAGACATTATATCAGCATCCGACCGCGCTATTGATAACGGTAATTGCACTGACGGCTATGGCCGGTACTTGGTGGTTTAAAGCCGGTAAAAAACCGGAGTAAATGGCTATCGGCCGCTTTGGAATTGGCAAGTCATCCGGGATTAATTAAATCCCGGGCTATCTTCAGCAGCTTTAGAATGGCCGGGTAATCATAACCTTCGGCCAGTGCCGTCAATCCGCGTTCCAAATCGGCGTCTATCTTGCCGATCTGGAGAATATTGTCCAGGATGCGTTCGCTGTTGAGTTCTTCCAAGGCGTCTTGCAATTGCTCACGCAAGTCATGGGGTATTGCTGCCAGCATCTGGGGGGTCGGTGCGGCGGGTTCCTTTTCCCCTGCATCTTCCCGATAAATCAATTCAACCCCGAGCTGTTCGGCCAAACAACGGTATATTTCGTCGAAGCGATAGGGTTTGCGTATCATATCGTCCATGCCGGCCGCTTCCAGTTCCGCTTGCTGCTCCTTGAATACCGAAGCGGTGACCGCAACGATTTTTACCCGATCGCCGCCAGGCAATTGGCGGATGCGGCGAGTTGCTTCCACGCCGTCCATTAGCGGCATACGCCTGTCCATCCAGATCAAATCGGGCCGCCATTGCCGGAAAAGCGCTATGCATTGTTCGCCGTTGCTGGCGATTTTGACTGAAAAGCCGATATTGCTCATCAGTTGCGAAAGCAATAGTTGGTTTTCGTACTGGTCTTCGGCGATCAGGATGCGTCTGGCAGGCTGGTTGGGGGCGAGTCCGGCCACTTCGTGCCGGATGTTTTTTCCAAGGGTGATGATTTCGTCCGGGCTGGCGAGTTCCAATGGCAGATCGACGCGAAACAAAGAACCTATGCCCGAATGACTTTCGACACTGATGTCCCCGCCCATCATTCGTGCGAACTGGCGAGCGATCGAAAGACCCAAGCCGCTACCACTGCCGACATGGACAGAGCTCACAGCCAGTTGCACGAAGGGCTGGAATAGCTGTTTCAGATCCTCCGGGCTGATCCCGGGCCCCGTGTCTTCTACTTCGATTTGCAGATGATGGCGGGCGTTGTCTCTTACGCCCAGGCGTATGATGACGCTGCCTTGTTCGGTGAATTTGATGGCGTTGCCGACCAGATTGACGACGATTTGCCGCAGTCTCGCTTCGTCGGCGCGAATGTAGCGCGGAAATTCGGAGGATTGGTCCATTAGCAGCCTAAGACCTTTTTGTTCTGCCCGCAGGCGCATCATTTCGTTGACCTCGGCTATCATGCCGCCCAGATCGAATGCCGCGATTTCCAACTGTAATTTGCCGGATTCGATCTTGGCGATTTCCAATACGTCGTTGATTAGAGTGAGTAGATGCTCTCCACTACGGTTGATGATGTCGAGGCTGTCGTACTGGCTATGACTAAGACCCTTGTCTTGCCGCAGCATGCTGGAAAAACCCAGTATGGCGTTCAGCGGCGTGCGCAATTCGTGGCTCATGTTGGCCAGGAATACGCTCTTGGCCTTGTTGGCGGCTTCTGCGGCATCGCGTGCCAGCCGCAGTTCGGTCGTTCGTTCTCCCAGGCGGCGGCGATCTTCCTGGAATAATTCGACGGCGTGAGCCATTTCGGCTATCTCGTCGGCGGCCGCCATGGGTTTTATGATGGTGTTTTCACTGGCATTCCCCAGTCGCAGATTTTGGCTTATTTGCTGCAAACGACCCAAAACATGCTGTCCCAGAAACCAATGCGCGACTCCCCAGGCCAGTATCAGACTTCCGGTCAGCAACACGATCACCCAGTAGGCGTGGTGCTGCGAATGTGCTTCCAGTTGCCCAACCGCCTGCCGGTAAGCGACCGTAAAACTTTCCGATTGCGCTTGTGCCGCTTCGGCCAAGGCCTCTGCCTGTCTATGCAATTCACGCAGATAGTTTGCTCGAGACTGTCTGCCAGCCTCGGGGCTGGAAGAAACCTGGCCCGCCGCTTTATTCTGCAATTCGCTTTTGCGCTGCTGTGCGACGATATTCGCGGTATTGCGGAACATTTGGCTGGCCTGATGCAGGTCAAGCAGGGGCATGCCCTCGTTGCCGGCTTGCCGGTCTATCAGGCTGTCGAATATCGTCAGGCGTTCGACGATGCCCGCATAGGTTTCCTGCAAATCATCGAGCGAATCGGTTTCCGCCAGTTGGCGTGCTTCGCGTTCGATCCGTAGCGTCAACCTGACGAGATCCTGGGCTTCCTGCAGTTGGGTCAAACGGTTTTCCGCCAATTGATGGATCATGTCGGCGGAAGACTGTAAGGCATAAGCCGCCAGGATGCTTCCGGCCATGATCAATAGCGTCAAGACCGTCACCGCGAGCAGGAATTGTCGCCGCAGAGTGCGCGGCAACCAGCGGTTGAAGAAACGCAAAAATATCATCGCCCGCTTCCCGGATGTTTCCATATGCGTCTATAGGCTTGCCGATAGCCGTTGTCAGGATCGAATAGCATCATGGGGTCACCGTCGAGGCCGATGATTTCCGGCGTCACTAGATGAGCCGGCATGACATAAGCGCTGACAGGATGCCGAGACAATAAACGATTCAGCTCATCCACCAATTGCCAGCCCTGAAGATTCAACGGCTCCCAACCTTACGTCAACTACCCAGAAATTTTACGCGATGAAGCGCATAAATTAGGC
>JAQTYP010000175.1 GCA_028688235.1 Methylomonas sp. | reverse complement strand
CAAAAGTTAGCGCATTGGTTTGAAGTGTCTCAATGGGTTTATCTTGCGTGACGAGCCGTGTACGGACCCGTACGCACGGTTCTGTGGGCAGACGGAGGCTTCGGCTTCCTCTGACCCGATAGGAATGTTGACTTCGAAAAGTGCGATTACGCAAGCTAATCGCACATTTTAAATGACAGCTTATCTGCCCTTTCTGTCTGTTCAAATTCATCTTCATTGGCTGCTCAGGGTCGGTTTTGCTCAGTTGTTTCAGCAACGCGCAGACCGTGGATATTTGCTGTTCCGTAGTACGATCAACAATTTGCATCAATTTTTGCTGTCCGTAAGCTGATGGCCGATAGTCGGTTAGGCTTACTATATGAATGCTTATGACATTGCCAATCCACGACGGTTGGGCAAGGTGCATAGGATGTTGAAGAAACTGGGCTTGCCGGTGCAGTATTCGGTTTTTACCGTGGTCATGAAGCGGCCACGTTTGCTGCGCTTACTGGAACGCGTCGAGCAACAAATTGAGGAAGTCGAGGACGATGTGCGTTGTTACCGCCTGCCCCCCAATGCCGACACTGTCTCTTTGGGTAAACAATTTTTTCCGGACGATGTGATGTTGTTTACCGGCGGCGTGGATCGGATTATAAATCGTTAATCACAACAATGAGATCATGGGTTTGTTGGCTGAAATCAACAGGGTTTTCTTCCGGCTCGAATAAAATCCATTCCAATCCGATTGATATTTAGTCGATAATAGCGGGTTTCATCAATATTCCTCGAGCGCATTCAGCCTGCATGAAGCTGGAAAAAATCAAACTGTCGGGTTTCAAATCCTTTGTCGATCCAACCACGATACCGATCAGCGGCAATCTGACCGCGATCGTCGGGCCTAACGGTTGCGGCAAATCCAATATCATCGACGCCGTGCGTTGGGTGATGGGCGAGAGTTCGGCCAAACATTTGCGCGGCGGCAACATGGCCGACGTCATTTTCAACGGTTCATCGGGGCGCAAGCCTGTCAGCATGGCGTTTGTGGAATTGGTGTTCGACAACAGCGAGGGCAAGGCAGGCGGAGAATATGCTCAATATGCCACCATTTCTATCAAGCGCCAAGTCAGCCGGGACGGGCAATCGCTGTTCATGTTGAACGGTTCCAAATGTCGGCGCAAGGATATCACCGATTTGTTTTTGGGAACGGGGCTAGGCTCCCGCAGCTATGCGATCATCGAGCAAGGCACGATATCGCGCATGGTTGAGGCCAAGCCGGAAGACTTGAGGGTGCATATCGAGGAAGCCGCCGGCATATCCAAGTATAAAGAACGCCGTTCGGAAACCGAAACCCGCATGCGGCATACTCGAGAGAATTTGGAACGTTTGGAGGACTTGCGCGACGAGGTCGAAAAACAGCTGAAGAACCTGTCCAAACAAGCGGAGAAGGCCGAAAAATATACCGAGCTGAAAAAGCAGGAGCGCCAATACAAACAGGAGTTGCTGGCGATGCGCTGGCAGAGTTTTCAACAAAACGCTCAACAGCTGGAAGCCAAGCTGCAAACGATAGCCGAAGAACATAACCGATTGTTCGTGTTGTTGCGCGACACCGAAAAAGCCATGGAACTCAAAAGAGGCGAGCAGAAAGCCCAGCAGCAGCATCTGGATGCGACACAAGAAGAATATTATACGGTGGTCGGCGAGGTCAGCCGCTTGGAGCAGGCCATCAAGCATAGCGAAAAAAGTCACGAAGAAACGCTGATTGAAATCAATCGCATGAAGCAACAGGCCGAACATGCCCAGGCTGAATGTGAATTAGACAGGCAGCAACTGGAAGAGATACGCCAGACGCTGATGGAAGCCGAGGAAACATTGATCGTCGCCAAGGCGAGGGAAGAGGATTTGTTAGGGCTGCAGCAGGATGCGCAAACGCAGAAACAACAGTGGCAGCAACAGTGGGAAACCTTTCTGGCGGAGAATGCGGGCTACCGCGAACAGGCCGAGGTGCAAAGGACTAAATTGGTGCAATTGGAGAATCAAAACCGGCAGTTGCAGGCTCGCCTGGATAAATTGCAAGGCGAGAGGGGCGGTTTGGCTGATGCCGGGATGCAGTCCGAGCTCGAATCTCTGGAAAGCAGTATAGAAATGATAGAAGCCGAGCGCGAGCAGTTGCATCGGCAGTTGGAAGACGTATTGCAGCGCATCGCGGATCTGAGGCCCGAGATCAAACGCTTGCATGATCAATTGCATGATAGACGCGCCGAATTGCAAAAGGTCAACGGCAAGATCAGTTCGCTGGAGCTGTTGCAGCAACATGCGATGGGTAAGGACAAGAAGGAACTGGCGGCCTGGTTGGAACAGGTAGGCTTGGAGCAGCAGCCGCGGCTGGCGGAGTTTTTGGAGGCCGAAGAAGGCTGGGAAACGGCCGTGGAAACGGTACTCGGCAGTTATTTGGAAGCGATATGTATAGACAGTGCCGAAGGCATACTGAGCGAGCTGCAAGAGCTGAGTAAGCAATCTTTGATCGTATTCGAGACCCGGCCCGGCGAGTCCGGCGTACTTGCCAGGCCGACGGCCTTGATCGGCAAGTTGCGCTGTCCCTGGGATTTGTCCAGCTTGTTGAGCGGCATCTATTGCGCCGAATCGATGAAACAAGCGAGGCAAATGCAGCTACAGGCGCACGAATCGGTCGTATTGCCTGACGGTAGCTGGCTGGGCAAGGATTGGATCAAGATCAGCCGTGGCAGCGACAGCAAGGCCGGCGTGTTGCACAGGGAAAAGGAATTGCGCGAGTTGAAGCTGCGACAAGGCGAATTGCTCATGGCGATAGCCGAAGACGAACAGCGTCTGGAAGATGCCGAACACGAACTGAAAACCGCAGAAAGTCATCGCGAGCAGCACCAACAGCAGGAAAAACGCCTCGCCGCGGAATATTCGGCCAAGAGTGCGGAATTTTCGGCGCAATCGGCTCGTTTCGAACAACAAAAGCGCCGCGTGGAGCAGCTGGATCATGAGATAGTCGAAATCAGCGGGCATTTGGCCGAAAACGCCGAAAGCATCTCCGAAGCCGAGCTGATCAAACAGGATGCCGAGCTGGCGTTGGGTGAAATGGCGGACAAAAAACTGCGGCTGGAACAATTGAGTCAACGGATTCAATCGCAACAGCAAGATACCGATGCCTCCGTGGACGAAGCGCGGCGGCATTTACAGCGCCTGCATGCTCAGATCGAGTCGTTGAAAACCTCTGAAGGTTTGACCGCCAAACAAATAGAGCGCTTGCAATTGCAACACCAACAATCGGCCGATCGTATTGCCGAACTGGAAAATAAATTGGAAACTACGCTGTCGCCGTTGGACGACGAAAAAATGTTGCTGGAAGAGTTGCAGGACAAAAAACAGCAGTTCGAAGCCAATCTGACTGCCGAGCGCCAAGCGCAGCAGGCCAGCGAGCAAAGCGGCGGACAGTTGGCCGAGCTGTATTCGAAAACGCAGCGCGATTTGGAAAAGCAGAAAGAGGCCCTGGATCAGGTGCGTTTCGAGCAGCAAGACAGTCGGGTGCGGCAACAAACCGTGGCCGAACAGTTGAGCGAGGCCGATGCCGATCCTCAGGTCATTTTGCGGAATTTGCCAGCAGAGGCGGGCGAACCCTTATGGAAGCGCAAGGTCGACGATTTGAGCGAGCAGATCGAAAAATTGGGTTCCATCAATCTGACCGCGATCGAGGAATATAAAACCCAGTCCGAGCGCATGAAGTTCTTGAACGAACAGCACGACGACTTGATCGAGGCCCTGAATACCCTGGATCAGGCCATCAGCAAAATCGACAGGGAAAGCCGCCAGCGTTTCAGAGAAACCTTCGACAAGATCAACAGCGGCTTGCAGGAAAAGTTTCCGCGCCTGTTCGGTGGCGGCCAGGCTTATCTGGAGTTGACCGAACAGGACGTGCTGGAAGCCGGTGTCAACATCATTGCCCGTCCTCCCGGCAAACGCAACAGCTCCATTCATCTGTTGTCCGGCGGAGAGAAGGCGTTGACGGCCGTGGCTTTGGTATTTTCTATTTTCGAGCTGAATCCCGCGCCGTTCTGTCTGCTGGACGAAGTCGATGCGCCGCTCGATGATGCCAACGTCGTGCGTTTTTCCAAAATGGTGGAGGATATGTCGGAAACGGTTCAATTTTTATATATTTCCCATAACAAGGTCACAATGGAAATTGCAAAACATTTGGCAGGTGTTACCATGAGGGAACCTGGGGTGTCCCGAATGGTGGCGGTTGATATCGATGAAGCGGTGAGCATGGCGGAAAGCTAATGGATAAAGAATTATTGAGAGTCGTGATTATTTTGATCGGCATGCTGGTGATGATAGGCATGTTGTTGTGGCATTTCTTCCGGTCGCTACGCGAACGCCGCGAGGCGGACGATTATCACGAAGATTCAGAATACGACTTTCCAGGCGAGGAGGCGTTCGAAGTCGACGAAGACGAAGATGAAATGGATATGTTCCCGAACCGCGTGGTCGACGGCGATGCGATGCTGGACGACGAGGCGATCAAGCCCAAGCCAAAGGAAGCTCCCAATCCGCCGGTTTCCAAGCCGGTTGCCGCAAAGCAGGCCTTGCCGGCATTGATAGAATTCAGCATCGTTGCACGCGCCGATGAGGGTTTTAACGGCGAAGATTTGTTCGAGGCCTTCGAGCGGGCCGGTCTGGTGTACGGCAGCGTCAAGGTTTTCGAGCGTATCGACAAAAACCGCTTGGTGGATTTTGCGGTCGCCAGCATGATAGAGCCAGGTACGTTTCCCGATAGCAATTTGGACGAATTCTATTGCCCCGGCATCGTGTTTTATATGCAGCCGCGGGAAGTCGACAATGCCTTGGCCGTGTTCGACGATTTCATGGAAACCATCGATACCTTGGCCGTCGAACTGGATGGTGTGGTCTGGGATAATCAACGGCAACCCTTGACGGCCGAAACCATAGCGCAATTTCGGCAAATGTTGGCCCGGTAAGGCCTTATTAACTCGGCGAGGGCAGGGCGCTCTCTTTATATTGTCACAATAGTAGTCATTAAGTGGATCAAAAACATATTAGAAACTTTTCCATCATCGCCCATATCGATCACGGCAAATCGACATTGGCGGATAGGTTCATTCAAATTTGCGGGGGATTAAGCGACAGGGAAATGGAAGCCCAAGTACTCGATTCGATGGATTTGGAGCGCGAACGCGGCATTACCATCAAGGCGCAAAGCGTCACCCTCGATTACAAAGCCGGCGACGGCGAGGTTTATCAACTCAATTTCATCGACACTCCAGGTCATGTGGACTTTTCCTACGAAGTGTCCCGTTCGCTGGCGGCTTGCGAAGGCGCCTTGCTGGTGGTCGATGCAGCCCAAGGCGTGGAGGCGCAGAGCGTCGCCAACTGCTATACCGCGATAGAGCAGGGCCTGGAAGTCATGCCCGTGTTGAACAAGATCGATCTGCCGTCCGCCGAGCCTGAGCGAGTCATGGCCGAGATAGAGGATGTGATAGGCATACCGGCAGACGACGCCTGTCAGATCAGCGCCAAAACCGGATTGAACGTAGAGGCCGTGCTGGAGCAATTGGTTCACAAGATCCCAGCGCCCAGTGGTCGCGAAGACGGCCCGTTGCAGGCGCTGATCATCGATTCCTGGTTCGACAATTACCTGGGGGTCGTGTCGTTGGTGCGCATCGTCAACGGCAGCTTGCGCCGCAAGCAGAAGATCACCGTGATGTCGACGGGCAAGTCTTATTTGGCGGAGAAGCTGGGAGTATTTACGCCTAAGCAATTCGAAAAACAGCAATTGAACACCGGCGAGGTAGGATTCATCGTGGCCGGCATCAAGGATATTTTCGGTGCGCCGGTGGGCGATACCATCACGTTGACCGACAATCCGGCCGGCGAAGTACTGCCGGGGTTCGAGAAAGTACAGCCGCGGGTATTTGCCGGCTTGTATCCCGTCAGTTCCGACGACTTCGGCGACATGCGGGAAGCCCTGGACAAGCTCAGGTTGAACGATTCGGCCTTGAATTACGAGCCGGAAACCTCGCAGGCTTTGGGCTTTGGTTTTCGTTGCGGCTTCCTGGGCATGTTGCACATGGAGATCGTGCAGGAACGCCTGGAGCGCGAATATAATATCGACCTGATCACGACGGCGCCGACGGTAGTCTATGAAGTCGAAACTCATAACGGCGAAGTCGTCATGGTCGACAATCCGGCCAAATTGCCGGAACCGGGTACGATAGCCGAGATACGCGAACCCATCATTTTGGCTAACATCCTGGTGCCGCAGACCTATCTGGGCAACGTCATCAATTTGTGCATAGAAAAGCGAGGCATGCAGAAGAACATGCAATACGTCGGAGCCCAAGTGTCGTTGAATTACGAATTGCCGTTAAGCGAGGTGGTTCTGGACTTCTTCGATAGACTGAAGTCGGTCAGCCGCGGTTACGCGTCGTTCGATTATGAGTTTTTGCGTTTCGATCCGGCGCCGCTGGTCAAATTGGATGTGTTGATTAACAGCGACAAGGTCGACGCCTTGTCCATCATCGTACATAGGGATCAGAGCCAAAACCGCGGCCGCGATTTGGTGGAGAAGATGAAAGACTTGATTCCGCGGCAAATGTACGAGGTGGCGATTCAGGCGGCGATAGGCTCCAAGATCATCGCCCGTTCGACCGTCAAGGCCATGCGCAAGAACGTCACGGCAAAATGTTACGGCGGCGACATCACGCGCAAGCGGAAATTGCTGGAAAAGCAAAAAGAAGGCAAGAAGCGGAAGAAAATGGTTGGCAATGTTGAGTTACCCCAATCGGCCTTCCTGTCGGTTCTTAAGACTGGTGAGGATTCAGTCTTTTCGTGATGGAATTCTGGAAATAACCCAACTTTATATAGGCGCGGATCAAGGCTTGTGGCTCCAAGCTTGGCCATTCCCGATCGGCTAAATCATAAAAGAGAAAGTCGAGTTTAGTGAGTAAAGAAATAACTACTTGATCATGTTCCTGGTTCTCTTCGCCAGGCTGGTCAAGGCTCACCTTCAGAGCCCGCATACAATTTTCAATATCTTCTGTCATCGTTTTGAAAAAGCATAAATTTCCCGGGATTTCATCGTGTGCTATGACAT
>JAQTYP010000174.1 GCA_028688235.1 Methylomonas sp. | reverse complement strand
CGTCACCGACAAAACCACGGAAGATTTTTCTGCGGAAAGCCGTCCTATCGCCGACTACAGAGACCTGCCGGCTTATGTCTTGCTGGGTGAACCGGGTGCCGGCAAATCCACGCTGTTCGAAGCCGAAGCGGATAATACCGACGACAGCTATTACATTTCCGCCAGAGACTTTATCGATTTGAATAATGAGGAATGGCGAGACAAAACCCTGTTTATCGACGGTCTCGACGAAGCGCGGGCTGGTAAGGACGACGCGCGAACGCCATTGGGGGCCATTCGCGGCAAACTCAATAAATTAGGCTGCAAACGGTTCCGTATTTCCTGCCGCGAAGCCGATTGGCAGGGGGCATTGGATAACAAGGATTTAGCCAAAGTCAGCCCGTCCCAAGAACTAGTTCAATTGTATTTAAATCCTTTAAATTCCGGCGACGTCAAGACGATACTCGCCAACGATGGCCGTGTCGGCGATGCGGATAGTTTCATCGAAAAAGCGGAGCGCATCGGCCTATCCGGCTTGCTGGACAACCCGCAAACGTTGGATATGTTGATTGATGCGGTAAGGGAGAAAAGGGGATGGCCGAACACCAAGCAAGAGGTCTATCGCCTAGCATCGGAAAAGCTAGCAACGGAATTCAACGACGATCACCGCGTTGCGGAAAAAGCCCCCGTGAATATTCCAAGCTTACTCGACGCCGCGGGCTTGTTATGTGCAATTCAACTGCTCGCCAACCTGTCGGGCTTCAGCGAAGGCTATGCTCAACCGGGCCGCGTCAGTATTGCGTCTCTTAACCTTCCCGAGGCAAGCCGCGCCGCCTTAAAGACCCGCTTGTATAGAAAGGCGGGCAACGAATTCAGCTATGTGCATCGTAGCGTCGCTGAATATTTGGCGGCCGGCTACATCGCTGGAAAAATCAAGGACGGCTTATTGGTCAATCGGGTATGGGCGCTAACAACCGGCGTCGACGGCGGCATTGTCACCGCATTGCGCGGCTTGATGGCCTGGTTAGCCGTTTTGTCCGAACCGGCTCGGGACCGCTTGATCGAAATCGATCCTTTGGGTTTGGTGCTGTATGGGGATGTGCAGTTATTTTCGACGCAAACCAAATCCAGGCTATTAAGCGCATTGATTCGAGAAGCACAAACCACAGGTTTCCCAAACCGCGATTGGCACACCACGGCGTTTTCGGCCTTGTGCACAAAAGATATGGCGGGCGATCTAAAGCAAGTGCTCGGCAATTCGGGGCGTAGCGATGGCGAGCAATACTTGCTGTATTGTCTGCTGAAAGGCTTGTGCTATTCGGAGGGTATCGATGAACTCAAGTCAACATTACTGGAGTTGATACGAGACAATACTTATTGGGAAAGTATTCGTAGTTATGCATTGACTGCTTTCATGCATCAATATCCGGAGGATGTCGAAAGCTTGCTTTTGCTCGCTGACGACCTTCGGCGAGGAAAAACAGAAGAAACCGAAAGCAGCTTAATAGAAACTCTGCTTGACAGATTATTTTCATGCAAAATTTCAGCAGCAAATATATTTAACTATTTAATTCGACCTAAAAATACTCACACCATTTCTTATCATTATTTCTGGCAAGCCAGTTTTTCCCAGCGTTTGTCGGATGACGACATCCCTATAGTACTCGATGAGCTATTCAGCCGAGGGGCAGAGTTTCTCGAAACATTACCTCACGAATATTTAATTGAGGTAGCTGGTCATTTATTGTTGCGCGGTCTAAAGGTTCATGGTTCGATCGTTAGTGCAGAAAGACTATATCGATGGCTGTCCATCGGTGCCGACCAATACGGTCAAGGTAGAATCCAATATAAACAGCTAGAGCAAATTCGCGAATGGCTTAGCGCTCAGCCAGATATCTACTTTGATCTATTAGCTATTGGTCTCAAGCAAATAAACCTTGTTGAAAATATTAGCTCTGAAATTCGTGATATTTATGAACGGTTACGTTATGCCACGCCGCCGGCTCGACTAGGCTTTTGGTGGCTGGATCAATGTTTATCAGAAACCCAGCTCGAAGTAAGATGTGCTTATTTTAAAGAGGCATTTTGGTCGTTACAAAATAAACAGGGATGCAGTGGCTTATCTCTGGATTATTTTGTAAATTGGTTAGAGGCACATCCAGAATTTCTTGAGACTTATAACAATTTAATTTTTTGGCCTATCGAAGATTGGAGGCTTAAAGACGCGGAATCAAGAAAAAAATGGGCTAATAAGCACAATGATGAATTATCAAAAAGACTAAAGTTTTTACATACCCATAAAGAGAAAATAGCCCA
The DNA here is from genome assembly GCA_028688235.1 of Methylomonas sp. GTDB lineage: Bacteria > Pseudomonadota > Gammaproteobacteria > Methylococcales > Methylomonadaceae > Methylomonas. Next base: position 4,836 of record JAQTYP010000174.1, on the reverse strand, counting down.
CGGCGATGCTCATCCTAGCGTATTCTATCAATTGGCTATAGCATTTAATCACATTGTCACTGTCAATGGAAAATCCCCTGACGAACGCTTATCTGAGTTTCTGAATGGCGACGAAGTGCTGATAAACGCCGCGAAAACCGGCTTACGAAAAATACTTCTCAGGCCCGACCTCCCATCGTCCAGGGAAATACTGGCGCTGGCCGCGAAAAACCAGGAATTCCATTACATTCGTCTGCCTTTTCTGGTTTGCTTGGATTTGCTTTACCAGGAAAACCCTACCATCCTCGAAACACTCAGCGATGACTTGCTACTGACAGCTTTGGCTTTCTGCTTTTCCGAAGGAACTTTTAACGAAGCCTGGTTGAAATCGCTTTGCCAATCAAAGCCGCGATTAGTAGCCGAAATATTTTTGGAATATGTCACCACGCTATTATCGGCCAAGAGCCAATATATTCATGGCCTGCATAACCTAGCGTACGACCAAGAGTTTAGGGAAATTGCCAAATTAACAGCAATTCCTTTGCTCAATAAATGTCCTGTTCGAGGCTATAAAGATCATATTAGCCACCTTCATTATCTGCTTGAAGCTGCTATTGCACACGCTGATAAAGCCCAATTGCTGGCCTTGGTTGAAGAAAAGCGGTCTTGCAAAGGTATGGATCAAGCCCAGCGCATATTTTGGCTAGCAACCGGTTTGGTTATAGGGCCCAGTAATTATGAGGAGGCAATCCGAAAAACAGTCGGTACAAATACCGAACGCATCAATCGTTTATCTCAGTTTTTATACCCGAGTTTCGCATCAAAAATGTACGACCGGTACGATTTACCCTGCTCGACTAAGCGATTATTGATCGAATTGTTGGCCCCCCGCTGTCAGCCGAATTGGCCTAGGGGTGGTGGATTCGTTACGCGGTCAATGGAAGAAAGAGATTATGTCCGGTCTTTGTTAAACAACTTGGCAGCCAATTCCGGGGAGGACGCCGAAAAGGCTTTGAATGACTTGCTCGAACAACCGAAATTGATCGCCTGGCACACGCTAATCCGCGACGCCCAACAAACCCAACAAATCAGCCGCCGCGAGGCGCTGTATAAGCACCCCGACGCATGCCAAGTCATCGAAACGCTGAACAACCGAAAGCCGGCCAATGTCGCCGATCTTGCCGTGTTGGCGTTGGATTGTTTGCAGCAATTGGCGGCGGAAATGCATACCAGCAGTACCAATCCCTACCAGCATTTCTGGAATTTAAAGGGCAAGGAAGCTTTAGACCCTAAAGAAACTTACTCCGAAGAAGATCCTAGATACGAAGAAGTCAGTCGCAATTATCTGGCCGATCGACTCAAGCCGATGCTACTGAAATACGATGTCGCCGTCGAACCGGAAGCATTGCAAGCCAATGAGAAGCGCGCCGACATCAAATTGTCCTTCATCCATGAGGGCCGATCTTATTACCTGCCCATAGAAATCAAGCGCGATTATCACCGCGATTTGTGGAAAACCATCCACCAGCAACTTATTCCCCGCTACACCATTTCCCCGGAAACCGAAGGCCGTGGCTTGTATTTGGTTCTGTGGTTTAACTTTAAAAGGCTGCCAACACATCCCCAAGGCCTGCCACCACCCAAGTCAGCCACCCAATTGATGGACATGCTGAAGGCCACATTGACACCGGCGGAACGTAAATTAATCGACGTCTTCGTACTGGACGTTTCTGCAACAACGCCATCAAAACCAAGCTAAAACCGCCTGCAGCCGGTTTCAAGCCAACGCTAATGCGTAACTTCCATAGACATAAACTCGCGCGAATTTAAGGGCTATTTCCAAATGAAGAATAGCCTATTTCCGATATGCGTTATTTACTTTGGTAAATAACGTTTTTAAACTGACCCTGCGTTTTCAGGACGACACCCCATCAGTCCTGCCCGTGCAACCCTTAAAACTTAGGATGTGTGAAGCACGTTGTCGATTATAGGCCATAGCGTCGCCAGCGCTTGCGAAAAATTGCCGCACGTCCGAAAAGACAGCAGGAGAAATTATGCGTACCCCCGCTTTATTCGTGGCGATGACGGTCTTGTCCCAGATGACACAGGCCGAAGACGATGTTTTTCAATTAGGTCTGGTCGAAGTCAACGGCGAATCCGGACGACATGAGCTCGGCAACAAAGAAACGATTACCACCGAGGAGATCGCCAGGCATAACCGTAACGACGTCGCATCGGCCCTGAATTTATTGCCCGGCGTTTCGGTGCAAAACCTAGGGGCGCGCAACGAGCGTTTGATCTACATCCGCGGCTTCAACTCCCGGCAAGCGCCTTTGTACATGGACGGCATACCGGTTTACGTGCCTTATGACGGCAATGTCGATTTGAACCGTTTTACCACCTTCGACATCGGCCAGATCGATGTCAGCAAGGGCAATGCTTCGGTACTGTATGGCCCCAATACCCTGGGCGGCAGCATCAATCTGGTCAGCCGGCGGCCAAGCACACCCTTCGAAGCCAGTTTGACAACCGGCATCGGCATGGATTCCGAATTCGACGGCAATTACTATCAAACCGCGTTGAATTTCGGTACCAATCAGGGTTTATGGTATCTGCAAGGCGGGGCCTCTTATCTGGATAAGCAATTCTGGCGCCTGTCCGACGATTTTCAGTCGACGGCGAACGAGGACGGCGGCATTAGGGAAAACTCCGGCAATACCGATTACAAAGGCAACATCAAACTGGGCCTGACGCCCAACGACAGCGACGAATACGCGATCACCTACAGTAACCAGAGCGGCCGCAAGGACACGCCGCCCTATGCCGGTAACGATAGAAGCGTAACCGCTCGCTATTGGCGCTGGCCCTATTGGGACAAGGAAAGCGTGTACTTTTTGTCTAAGACTCAATTCGGCGACACTCATACCGTCAAACTGCGGGCCTATCACGACACCTTTCGCAATAGCTTGAGGTCCTACGACAACGCCAGTTACAACAGCATAACCCGGCCCTATGCCTTCGACAGTTATTACGACGACTATACCTTCGGCGCCGGCATCGAATACGGCAACACCTGGCTGAAACACAACGAAGTGAAGTTGGCCTTCAGCTACAAACAGGATGTGCATCGCGAAGTCAACAACACCAACCTGCCTCAGCAGCGTTTTGCCGACGAACTGTTTTCCTACGCCATCGAAAACACCTATTCCCCGACCGATAGACTTAAATTCGTGGTTGGTGCCAGTTACGATCAGCAACGCCAGTTGCAGGCGCAAAATCTGTTGAACAACCTCCTGGTTTCTTTTCCGCTGAGCGGGGTCAAGGACGCTTATAACGCGCAAGGGGCGGCTTATTTCCGATTGAACGATGACCTGCAACTGCATGCCAGTCTGGCGCGCAAGACCCGCTTTCCGACCATCAAGGACCGTTACTCCTATCGCCTGGGCACAGCCTTGCCCAACCCTGGACTGACTCCTGAAAATGCTTTGAACTACGAAATCGGTCTGGACGGCAAGGCTTTGGGATGGCTGGATTACGGCGGCAACCTGTTTTTCAGCCAAATCGAAGACACCATAGAAAGCGTCACGTTGCCCAGCAGCAGTTGCAGTCGTCCGCCATGTTCGCAATTGCAAAACATCGGCGAACAGGAAAATCTGGGCATAGAGCTATTCGCCAGCGCGCAATTGGGCGATCAATGGCGCGCGCATGTCAACTACACCTGGCTGGACCGCAACAACCTCAGCAGCCCGGGAATATACCCACTCGACACTCCCAAACATAAGGTTTTCACCTATCTGGAATATCAGCCCATTCAATATCTGCGCCTGCTGGCCAGCGCCGAATACAACGACAAACGTTACAGCAACACCACAGGTACCCGCGTGGCAAAGGATTTCCTGATCGGCAATCTGAAGGCCACTTTCATCGCCACCAAGCAAATCAATGCCGAATTCGGCGTCAACAATGTCGCCGACGTCAATTATGCCTACGAAGAAGGCTTCCCCGAGCCGGGCCGTAATTACTTCGCAAACCTCAATCTGAGCTATTGACACAAAAACTTAGGAGCTGACGCCAAACCATTCGGCATACAGCTCGACCACTTAGACATTTTTTCTGACACGATAGGGGCTGACATGCCTGTTACCACAACCGCTAATCGAATTTCCCGACGCCGTTTTCTCGCGGGTATCGCCGTCGGCTCCGCCGCCCTGAGTTGCCCGGCCTGGGCATTGGCGGATCGCAAAACAGTGACCGTGTTGACCAATCACAATGACGACACCTTTTCCTTGTTCGAAGAGGCCTTTGAAAAGGCGCAATCCCAATATCGGTTGAAGATCGTTTGGATGATGCCGCCGGATGCGAAGAAATTTTTACGCAGGAACAAAGGGGATGGTGTAGACGTATGGTGGCAGGCCGCACCGCATAACCATCTGGCGGACATGGCCAAGGAAGGTTTGCTTCAGCCCTTGGCTGTCCGGACTACGGGGCTGCCATCCATGCTTGGTCATCAATCCTTGGCGGCTACCGACGATCTGTATCGCGCCAGCCAAATGACGGCATTCAATTTCGAAGTCAACACCAAAGCCATTGCCGACCGGAAGCTTCCTTGGCCGTCAGATTGGCCGGTGCTGGCGCAGTCCGCTTATGCCGGTCGAATCGGCTTGGCCGATCCGGAAAAAGTCCGTTTCGGGGGATTATTGCCGGATGTTGCGCTGCAGTCCTTCGGCTGGGAAGCCGGCTGGGCCTTGTTATCGGCCATTGCCGGCAACGCTGTGCTGCTGCCGCGCGGCATTAGCGATGAGGTGCAAAGCGGCCGGCTAGCGGTTGGCCTGCACATCGACATCGTGCCCAATGCCG
>JAQTYP010000173.1 GCA_028688235.1 Methylomonas sp. | reverse complement strand
AATCACCTTGTTCGACGTGAGCCAACACCTCGACGACTTCATGGATGGGGTTAACGATACCATCCAACGTCTGATTCATCCCCGCTATCAGCCTTTCCCACTCGTTATTGAACAAGTCTGCATTGGCCCGCACATCGAGTTCGCCGTCCGCCGCAGCTTGAATCAGGACATCGGTTTGCGCCCTCAACTGACTCATCGTTCGAATAAGCGTATTCAGATTGTCCCTGATAACACGATATTCCCCGCCAGTTTCCATGCTTATCGCCTCCGGTACCGTGCCGTCGGCGATTTGCCCCACATACGCAGAGGCGATTTTGACAGGTCCGGCAATCGAGGCTAAGGCCTGGTTGAAACCGGCGACCAGATTATGGAATTCGCCTTTATAGCGGCCGGCATCTGCGCTAATATCCAGTTCACCGGCCGAAGCCGCTTGGGCTAAAACGGCAATATCCGCCAATACGCTTTTGAGCGTATCGCTCATCTTCTTCGTTGCGGCCAATAACTGGCCAATTTCGTCACTGCGCTCGCTGTCGATTTCGCCGCACAAGTCGCCGTCGGCAATGCGATTGACCACAGCAAGCGTCCTGCGTAGCGGCCGGGTAATCCCGAGAGTGATATAGAACGACAATGCCATCATCACGACCAATGCCAACAGCATGATGGTTAACGTAGTGCTTACCGCATCATCCAGGCGTGCCTTCATTTGCATACTTGCCTGCTCGCCGTCATTTGCGGCCAAGCTTTGCAGTTTGTCGAAGGCCGTATAAATGGGTTTGTCCGCCCCCTTGACGCCATTATCCATTTCCTCGATTTTCTGGTGTTGGCTTCTTGCCTCAACCAATCTTGCCATGTCGGAGAGATAGACTTCGGCTGCAGTATCGATTTGATTCAACCATGCACGTTCTTCTTCGGTGATTTCCGGAATCGCCCGATAGCGATCGGTGATTTCCTTGAGTCTTGCGATATCCGCTGAAAATTTTTGGTCGTATTCGCCTCCGCGCAGAATATAGTTTTTGAAGTGATGTATCGCGTCGCCCAGGCTACGGTTACCGGCGGAAATGAGATCATTCTTGGCGATAGTTTGCCGTTCGAAACGCGTCCATTGCTGCGTGGTTTGCTGAAAAGTGGTCAGCGAAAAACTCGATAGCAATAAGATCATGACCAATGCGGCGGCAAAACCAAGCCCAAGTTTGGTAGCTATTTTAATGTTATTCATCAATGCACCTCTTAAGCTGAAGTTTCCCAGTTTTAGGGGGGTATCCAGGGCATGTAGGGGCATATTTGATGGGGTTTGCTACATTCATCGCAAACTCCATCAAAAAACGCTGCAAGCCAATAGTTACGACAACTAACGTTGCCAATTTCTGGGAAACTTCGGTTCCTAAGGATTCCACCCCCAATAACTTCCGTATTTATATCCCCCACCCACAGAAGACTGTCGTAAAAGGTAGGTTGGGCTGAATGCAATGAAGCCCAACATTCTGATTTTGTTGGGCTTCGCTCCGCTCTGCCCAACCTACATTTTGACTTTTACGACAACCTCCGCAGAGAGGGTACAGAATGAGGGAGTTATTCCGGGACGGAAGCCTAAAAACGTTTGAAGTTGTTTATTTCGAATTCCTCTTCAATACTGCCTTTGCGCTGGGTTTGCCCGGGCGATTTGGCTTTTTCGAGTTTTTTGGAGATTTGCCCTGAGGAAGCGGCAAGCCCCGATCTGGACTGAGTAATTTTGAAAAAACTCATCAGGCTTTGCAGTTGCTCGGCCTGGCCTGTCATTTCCTCGGCGGTGGCGGCCAATTCTTCGCTGGCCGAGGCGTTTTGTTGGGTAATTTGGCTCATTTGGCCCATCGCGGTGTTGATCTGACTGACGCCGGAGGATTGCTCCTGCGAGGCTGCGGCGATTTCCTGCACCAGACTCGAAGTTTTGGTGATGCTGGGCACGATGGCATCCAGCAGTTGCCCTGCGCTTTCCGCGGTTTTGACGCTGGATTCCGCCAATTGGCCTATCTCCTGAGCCGCAATCTGGCTACGTTCCGCTAGTTTGCGCACCTCGGCCGCCACTACCGCGAAGCCTTTGCCGTGGTCGCCGGCCCTGGCTGCTTCGATCGCGGCGTTCAGCGCCAACATATTGGTCTGGTAGGCGATGTCGTCTATGATGCCGATCTTTCCGGCGATGCTTTTCATCGCTTCCACGGTTTGTTTCACCGCAACGCCGCCTTCGCCGGCTTCCTTGCTGGCCTTGCTCGCCATGCCGTCGGTAACCTTGGCGTTTTCGGTGTTTTGGTTGATGCTGGCCGACATCTGTTCGATGCTGGCACCGGTTTCCTCCACGCTGGCCGCCTGTTCGCTGGACGCTTGTGACAGGGATTGCGAGGTGGCGCTAATCTGTTCGGAGGCGTTACCCAGCTGGTCGGCCGCTTCGATCACTTCGGCTATGGTCTGCGAGAGTTTGGCGACGGTGTTGTTGACGGTGTTTTTGAAGTCATCGAGCTGACCTTTATAATGACCTTTGACGGTACGGGTCAGGTCGCCTTGTTCGACCTGCGCCAGCACGTCGACCACTTCATTGATAGGCAGTACGATGCCGTCCAAAGTCCTGTTGATGCCCGCCACCAGTTGGTTCCAACCGCCCTGGAACATCGAAGCATTGGCCCGTTTTTCCAGTTCGCCGTTAGTGGCGCCCTGAATGATGATGTCTGTTTGGACCAGCAAGTCGCCCATCATCTTGACCAGGGTGTTGAGGTTATCGCGGATTACGCGATATTCGCCCTTGTAGTCGGTGGTGATGTTGGCGGGAATGACACCCTTGGCGATCTGGTCGACATAGCCCGAGGTGACTTTTAGCGGCTCGGCGATGTTGGTGATGGTATCGTTGACCCCTTGCACCAGCTTGCGGAAGTCGCCCTGGTATTTGCCGGCATCGGCGCGGGTATCGAGTTCGCCGACGGCGGCGGCCTTGATCAAAATGTCGGTGTCGGCCAACACGCCTTTCAGCGTGTCGGTCATGGCTTTCATCGCGGCCAGCAATTGGCCGGTTTCATCCGTGCTGTCGACCCGGATATCGGACGACAGGTCGCCGGCGGCGATCTTTTTGGCGGTATCCATCGAGACGTTCAACGGCCCCGTGATGGAGCGAGTTACCCAGAAGGCGATACCGATGCCCATGACGATGGCCATGCCGCCCAACGTTAACATCAGGTTGCGCGCCTCGTTGTATGCAGCCTCCGCAGACTGCTCGTCCGCCTCGTTGTTCTCCTGCTGACGTTGCAGGTTTTCATCGATATCCTCCTGCCATTTAGCCGTCAGCGGCGCGGCGGTTTTTATCAGCAATTCTGCGGCTTCGGTATTTTTATTAGCCATCGCCAGTTCGATGACTTTGTTGTTCACGTCGCGCGCAGCCTCGGCCGCTTCGTCTATCTTTTTGCGGATAGCCTTGCCTTGTTCGCTGGCAGGAAATTTTTCCAAGTCTTCTCTGGCTTTGTTATAGGCGGCTCGGGCCTTATCTATTTTTTCCTTTTCCGCCTGATTTTCCGCATCGCTTGTCACCAAAAGGAGGGTACGCATGACCCGAGTAACGATATGAATCTGCTCGGCCATAGTATTGCAAAGCGCCGTTTTAACGTTGTTTTCGTTAACGATCTTGTTCATCTTTGCATCCTGAGCCGCCATGCCACCTAGGCCTTCGTAGATCAAGACCACCATCAACAACAGCACCACTGCAAAGCCTGTTCCAAGACGCATCCCGATTTTCATATTTTTGAACATTGGTCTTCTCCAGAATTAGTTAACTACAAAACTGCGCCGCCCACAGGCAAATGTCGCCGGACATTTACCTGTTTAGGGATGCTGCGGATTTAAAAGTCCTACCTCCTCTCCGGAATTCACGTCGTTCCGGCAGGGATTGCCGGAATCCAGACGCCATGAATGGCAAAGCATCTGACACATCCCTGTGTTCTGGATACCGGCAACCCCTGTCGGCATGACCGGCTTTAACTTAATGACAGCCAAAGGGCTGACTAAAAGCTTAGGAATATGCGCAAAATAACTTCTCGAAACATAAGCGTTGGGAGGTTAGGTGACTCGCTTGACAGGACGCCGTCAATACATCCTTATAGGCTTGGCGGCGGCTATCCCTGCCGCCGACACCTGTCAAGCGAGCCACCGACCTCCCTCCAACTTATTTCATGCTTTTTCCTTAGGATTCCGCTAAAAATAACTTCCCGAAATGACGTTTCCCGCCAAACCGTTCGTGCTGAGCAAAGTAAGCCCCCTTCGGAAGCATGGCGTTACCATGAAACAGCCGCTGTTTGAGGCAAATTTTTGCAATTTTTAAATTTCACAAGTCATTGATTTTAAATATACAAAAAAGCTGTTTCTTGAGAGCTTGTCGAAGCATGAACGGCTTGGCGCGGTGGAAGCCCGGATTTTCCCGCCCATCCTTCGACAAGCTCAGGACGAACGGGAAAATCCTTGTAACCCGAAACAGGGAAATTATTTGTAACCATATCCTTAGGTATTTGAAGAAATCAATATCCCTTACAGTGTTATTCGCCGTTATGCTCTAATCCGAGAAGCTTGCGATTTTCCGAAGCGGTCTTGCTCAACTCGGCCATTTCGTCCACCGACAAGACCTTGTCGACATTCAGCAGGATGATGAATCTATCGTTGCGCTTGGCCATGCCGCTGATGAAATCCGGGCGTATGCCGGTGCCGAAACTGGGCGGCGGCTCGATGTCCTGATGGCCGATGTCGATAACTTCATTCACCGCATCGACGATGATGCCTATGTCCTGTTGCTTGTCGTCCGATTTATCCGTGGTTTCGACGATGACGATGCCGGTACGTTTGGCGATTTGAGTGGCATCCTTGCCAAAACGGGCCATCAGGTCGACGACAGGAACCACGCTCCCCCTGAGGTTGATGACGCCGCGCACGAAAGCCGGCATCATCGGTACTTCGGTCACGTTGCCGAATTCGATGATTTCCTTGATGTTCAGTATGCCCAGGGCGTAGAGCTCGCCGCCCAATACGAACGTCAGGTATTGGCCGGCCCCGGCCAGCGTTTTATCGGCCATAACGGCCGGCAATTGCTCGGTGGTATTTGCAATGGCTGTCATGTGGCCTCCTAAAACCGTTCGAAATCACTCAGGTCCAAATCCGCTTCCATCATTCCCTTAGCTTTAGGAATAGAGGGTTCGCTCCTGGATTTTTCCTTCTTGCTTGTCTTTGCGGGCGGACGGGACGACGGCATGTCGCTGCGCCCAATTTTGAAAAAGCTCATCAGGTTTTGCAATTGTTCGGCCTGGCCTGTCATTTCCTCGGCGGTGGACGCCAATTCTTCGCTGGCGGAGGCGTTTTGTTGCGTGATCTGATTCATCTGGGTCATTGCCGTGTTGATTTGACTGACGCCGGCCGATTGCTCCTGCGAGGCCGCTGCGATTTCCTGCACCAAATCCGAAGTTTTGCCGATGCTGGGCACTATGGTATCGAGCAATGCGCCGGCGCTTTCGGCCGTGTCGACGCTGGATTCGGCCAATTGACCGATCTCCTGAGCCGCGACCTGGCTGCGTTCGGCCAACTTGCGCACTTCGGCCGCGACCACCGCGAAGCCCTTGCCGTGCTCGCCGGCACGGGCCGCTTCAATCGCGGCGTTCAGCGCCAGCATGTTGGTCTGGTAGGCGATGTCGTCTATGATGCCTATCTTGTTGGCGATGTCCTTCATCGCCGTGACGGTTTGCTTGACCGCGACGCCGCCTTCTGCTGCTTCCTTGCGGGTCTTGCTGGCCATGCCGTCGGTGACCTGGGCATTTTCGGTGTTTTGTTTGATGCTGGCGGCCATTTGTTCGATGCTGGCGCTGGTTTCCTCGACGCTGGCGGCCTGCTCGCTGGAGGCTTGCGACAACGATTGGGACGTGGCGCTGACCTGCTCGGAGGCGTTGCCCAATTGGTTGGCGGCCTTGACGACTTCCGAGATGGTTTGCGATAACTTGGCGACGGTGTTGTTGACGGTATCCTTGAAGTCTCCCAGCTGGCCTTTGTAATTACCTTTGACCGTGTGAGTCAGGTCACCTTGTTCGACCAGCGACAGCACTTCGACCGCCTCGTTGACCGGCAGCACGATGCCGTCCAGGATCTGGTTGAGTCCTTGGACCATTTTCCTGAAATCGCCCTGATGCTGGCTGGCGTCGGCACGAATATCCAGGCGACCTTCGGCCGCTGCATCGATCAGTTTGTCGGTGTCGGTCATCACCGCTTTCAGATTGCCGCGAACCAGATCGATAGTCTCGTTGATAAAGACTTTTTTGCCGGGCAGGCGCTCGATAGTCGCATCGAAATTGCCTTCGCCAAAGGCCTTGAATACGCCCATGGCTTTTTTCTTGACCGCGATATGGCCGAATACCATGTCGTTAACGCCTTGGGCCATTGCGTTATAGTCGCCCTTGAATTTGCCCGTATCCATCTTCACGTCGATGTCGCCGGCTTCGTGTTCGCGGCTCATGAGGTTCATGTCGGCAATGAAGACCTTCAGATTATCCAGCACCAGAGCGATGCTTTTGGCAAGCACGTCGTTTTCCGAGCGCACCTTGACCTTGACCGACAAATCGCCGACCGCGATGGCCTGGGCCACCGTGGCCTGTTCGTTGATTGCAGCTATGGCCAGATTCAGGTTGTTCTTGATGGCGTTGAAGTCGCCGTTGTAGGTATCGGTAATGATGGGCGGCGTATCGCCCTTGGCGATACGATCCACATAATTGGCCGCGACGTTCAACGGCCCAATCACCGCATCCAAGGTGTTGTTGACGCCTTCGACGATCTTGCGGAAGTCGCCTTGATGCTTGGTCGCGTCGGCACGGGTCGCCAACCTTCCTTCGACCGCAGCCTTAGCCAACACATTGGCGTCGCCAACCAAGGCGTTAACTGCATCGATACAGGTGTTCAGGTTGTTTTTCAGGATGTTGAAATCACCGTTGTAGGTGTCGGTGATCTTGGCCGGGATGTTACCTTTGGAAATCTTATCGACGTAATCCGCCGCGACGTTCAACGGCCCTATGACCGCATCCAAGGTATTGTTGACGCCTTCGACGATCTTGCGGAAGTCGCCTTGACGTTGGCTGGCATCGGCGCGGGTGGCCAGCCTTCCTTCGACTGCGGCTTTGGCCAGCACGTTGGCGTCG
>JAQTYP010000172.1 GCA_028688235.1 Methylomonas sp. | reverse complement strand
CAATTCCGCAACAGGACTCAACGCCAAGTTACCCGCCGCGCCTTTAAGAGCATGCGCAATACGTTCCATTTCGGCAAGATCACAAGGATCTTCAGCAAACATCCTCGCCATTCGTTCCGCATCCTTGCCGTGGGCTAGGGCAAAGTCCATCAACGCATGGGCATACACCAAGGCATCACGCCAGGTTTTTAGGCCTTTAGTGACATCCGCGACCGATACCAATGGACTAAAATCGATATGCTGCCTAGCTTTGACCGTCGCGTCCACGCCCTGCCTTGCTTGCCCGACTTCCTTGGGAGCCAGCAACTCCATTTGCTCCAATAGCTCATCGATATTGATCGGCTTGCCTATGATGGCATCCATGCCGGCGTCCGTGCACTGATCTTTTTCATGTTTCAACACGCTAGCGGTCAGCGCCAGAATAGGTATCCGTCCATCGCCGTCCTGTTCTAATTGGCGTATTTGCTTGGTCGCATCAATGCCGTCCAGGACCGGCATCTGCAAATCCATCAGGATCAAATCGAAACCACCTTGCTTAAAGGCTTCCACGGCCTCCAGGCCATTCTTCACCCAGGTCACTGTATGCCCTTGCTGTTCCAGACGCAAACGTGCCAGAGCCGCATTCGCCGCTATGTCTTCCGCAAGCAATACGTTGAAACACCGCGGTGAAACATAATGACGTATCGCTTGCACCTGATCCTGATAAAGGCAATCCTCCTGCCGGGATGTTTTCGGTAACCTGACCGTAAAGTGAAAGGTGGACCCTAGCCCCAGTTCACTTTCGACCCATATGCGCCCTCCCATCATTTCGACGATTTGCTTGCTAATCGTCGTACCGAGCCCGGTGCCGCCGAAGCGCCGACTGGTTGTGCTATCGGCCTGAGAGAACGAATCGAAGATTTTTTCGGTCTGTTCCTGGGTCATGCCGATGCCGGTATCGCTGATGGCGAAATGCAGCATCTCGTCGCCTTCCGCCTTTTCAATGGCGACCGAAATCGTTCCCGATTCGGTAAATTTCACCGCATTGCCGACCAGATTCAAAATCACCTGACGCAAACGATTGGGATCACCGCTATAAAACTGCGGTAATTCCGGCGCAATGGATAACTCGATCTTCAGCCCTTTTTCCGATGCTCTCAATCCTATAGCCTGTAGGGTTTCCCGTACCGCAAAAGGCAGGTTGAAACAAACCGACTCCAGCTCTACCTTACCGGCTTCGATTTTGGAAAAATCCAGAATATCGTTGATAACATTCAGTAAGTGTCTGCCGGAAGCGAGTATGGTCCGAATATGCTCGCGCGTATCGGCAGGCAAATCATCTTTCTGCAAGGCTACTTCGGCAAATCCGATGACGGTATTCATCGGAGTCCGAATTTCGTGGCTCATATTGGCTAGAAAATTGGCTTTGGCTTTGGCTGCGGCTTCAGCCGCCTCTTTCGCCAGCCGCAGCTCTTGCTCGGCTCGTTTTTGCTGCGTAATGTCGGCAATAAACGCCACGAAAATATGTCGCCCTTCGGAAAGGAGGCCATGTCCCACCGCAAGACTGACAGGAAAAACACTGCCATCCTGCCGTTTAGCCACCGTCTCGCGCTCTATGCCAAGTATTTTGGCCTGATGAGTCTGCAAAAAGCGCCGGATAAAGGCGTCGTGTTCGGAAGCATAGGGCTCCGGCATCAATATCGATACGTTTTTGCCGACAATATCCTCGGCTTTCCAGCCAAATAGTTTTTCGGCCGCCGGATTGAATACGCGGATGGCCCCCGTTTCGTCTATCGAAATGACGCCGTTGACGGCTGTTTTGACGATGGCCTGCACTTCGGCGGTCGCCAACGCCACCATTTCTTCCAAATGATCGCGATACCGGATCAACTCGGCTTCCGCGGCCTTGCGTTCGGTGATATCGGTAATCGAGCCTATCATTCGCACCGGCTTGCCGTTTTCATCGCGCAAAGCCTCGCCGCGGTCCAGCACCCAGCGGTAACTGCCGTCCTTGTGCCGTAAGCGTATTTCGGCCCGATAGCGTTCCTTGTTTTCCAGATGCCGGCGAAACACCGCGCTGGCACGCGCCTTGTCGTCCGGATGTATCAGCTCGAAGAAAATCGACTCGACGTTGGGTAATTCGCCGTCGCCATAGCCCAAGATTTTGTTCCAGCGCGGCGACAGATAATAATCGTGAGTCAGAATATTCCAATCCCAAATACCGTCGTCGACCGCCCGCTCCGCCAATATGTAACGCTCCTGGCTAGTGCGCAAGGCTTGCGTGCGCTCTTCGATTTTGGCCTCCAGATCATGTTGCGCATAGGCGAGTGCATCGGTCATCTGATTGAAGGACAGGGCCAATTCCGATATTTCACCCAAACCCGTGACATCGGCTCGAACGGAATGATCGCCACTGCTGATACGCCGAGCCATTTCCGTTAAACGAATGATAGGTTTAACGATACGCCCGGCCAGTACCCGTGAAATCATGGCGGTTAGCGCAATGAACAATAGCGTAATGAGCAAAATACGCTTCTCCAGATAGCGCATAGAGCTGAAAGCCTCAGCCTGATCGATATAGGCCATGATGCAACCACCACCGATTTCGGGTACATAACGAAAACCCTGTATTACGGCCGTTCCCCGATGATCGTCATTCAGCAACGCTCCATCTTGCCCGCTTAGACAAAGCTGCATCGGTTCGGCGAGGTCAGATCGCTCAAGACCTTCGGCTCGTTTGGCCCCGCTGACAAAAGCCCCCTTACTATCGGTCAGAAAAATATCAGCCGCTGTGGCAAGTTCCTGAGTCGGTGGAAAAATCGGCTGTAACTGGCTGAGCGAGTAAAACACCTGTAGGCGAAATGGCGAGTCTGGCCTATCGGCAACAACCGTATAGATCGGCGTTTGACCGGACGATGTTGACACCCAAGCCAGCTGTTTCGACGAAAAATCCGGCATCGCGGGAATTTCCTCCGCCATACCAAAATCGAATCTTTCGCTTCCGGATCGATTGACGAATACAGCTCCCGCGCCCCCTTCGTTATCGAAAAACGGCTTCAACGTATCGCCTGCGCAGTCTTGCCGAAAACCCGTCGGTCCCCAACAGTGTTTAGACACGTCATTCAGAAGACTGTTCACCCGCCTATTGGCCTGCACCAGCAAGCGCTCGAGTTCTGCGTGCCTGATATCCGCAATTTGGCCGACCAGTCGGATACGATCGTTACGAATCGACTCGAAGGAAAAACGGTACGCCATCCAGCCTATCGCCAGCGTCGGCAACAGTAGCAAGAGCGATAGCAGGATAATAAGACGTTTTTGCAGCATGCCGGCATCCTCCTGTTTTGCTTGGATTATGCCACGCAATTTGCGGCATCAAACAATAATGATGGAGGACAAGCCGAATCCGGGAGTAACCGGCTCGCCTGAACCTAGAGAGCTAGGCCGACAACCCCAAACGGTCAGCCACTTCCCGCAAACGCTGAGGCGTACCGATATCCAGCCAGAAACCGGAATAGTATTCCCCGCTAACCAGACCTTGCCGCATGGCTTGATTCAATAGCGGCCTGAGTTTCAAGGGCTGGCCAACGGGCAAATCGGCAAATAATGCAGGATGATAAACGCCGATACCGCTAAAGGTCAGTTTTTCCTCACCGAACTCCGACAACAAGCCGTTGTTGCGCAGACAAAAATCCCCCTGCCGATGATGAGGGGGGTTGTCTATCATAATCAGATGCGCCAGATCGAAGGACAGGCCGCGTAATTCGGCCAGAGAATAATCGAATACGATATCGGCATTTACGACTAAAAAAGGCTCATTTCCCAACAACGGCAAGGCATTGGCGATGCCTCCGGCGGTTTCCAATGCGGTCTGACCTTCGTCGGAATAATGGATGGAAACACTCCAGCGGCTACCGTCTTTGCAAAAATCCATGATCTGTCGCCCCAGATAGGCCACGTTGATGACGATGTCGGTAAAACCGCTAGCAGCCAGACTCTCCAAACAGTGCTCGATCAGGGCCTTGCCCCCCGTTTTCAACAAGGGTTTTGGGGTCGTATCGGTTAAGGGCCGCATACGTTCGCCGCGACCGGCGGCCAATATCATGGCTTTCATAATTTCGCCCGATAGATGGGCAACACTTGATGCTGCAAAAACGCGTGGAAGCCCGCGAGCTCCGGATAACGACCGCATACCTCGGCGATATAAGCCATCGTGCGAGGAATATCGGCCAAATAGCCGGGCTTGTTGTCCCGCACATCCAGACGAGAAAAAATGCCGACGGCTTTCAAGTGCCGCTGCAAGCCCATCAGATCGAACCAGCGTTCGAATTGAGCCAGATCGGCATCCAGTGATCCGGCGTCGAGTAATCGTCGATGATAACTCTCCAGCCATGCACTGACCCGCGCCCCTGGCCAAAGGATATAACAATCGCGGAAAAGCGATACCAGATCGTAGGTAACAGGCCCTATCACCGCATCCTGAAAATCCAGAACACCCGGCGAATCGCAGGCCAACACCATCAGATTGCGCGAATGGAAATCGCGATGCACCACCACTCGCGGTTGCTGCAAGGCCGAAGCGATCAAACAAGTATCCACTTCTTCCCTGACGGATACCGGCAGGACGATACCCAAACGTTTCTCCAGGAACCATTCGTCGAATATGTTTAGTTCCCGCTGCAATAAGGCTTGGTCGTAGACCGGCAATCCACAGGTTTCGACGTCGATAGCGTGTTGCAACTCGAACAGGCTATCCAATGCGGCCCCATATAAAGCGTCCGCATTGCCGTCTTGCAAGCAATCCAGGTAACATTGGCTACCCATGTCTTCCAGCAGCAAGAAACCTTGCTCCGGATTTCGGCTATAGATGGCGGGCACATGAATCCCGGCTTTTCGCAGCAGATTGGCGTTGCGAATGAAGGACTCGGTATTCTCTTTATCCGGCGGCGCATCCATGACGATGTCACAGCCTTCGGCGTGTTCGACGCGAAAATAACGCCTGAAACTGGCATCGCTGGAGGCTGGCGTTATGCTTTCGACCTGCAACCTAAGATCGGCGGTAAGCCATTGTATGAGCGCATTGGCGCGTGAATCGGAACCGGGGTAATACATTATTTATTAACAGAAAAGCAACCTAAGGTAAAATGGTCGGGCATTTTATTCGATTTCCACTCTGCTAAGTTAATTTAGCCGCCAACCTCGACATGAATCTTAGGTTTTACACAGTTTATTTAGCATTACTATCCTTCTCGGAAGTCGCCGCTGCGGCCAATAATGCCGCCTGGAATTGTGAGCAAGCCAAAAATGGCGAGTGGACTTGCCTGAATCAAGGCCAGAGCACGCAAGAGCCCGCCCCGCCCAAAGTAATCAAGACGCAACCCTCAGCCACTGAACAGGCAGAGCCGGTCGCCGTCAAACCTGTTGCCAACCCAACCGCCGAGACTGTCGCCGCCGAACCCAAATCCGCTCCGATGCCGCAGGCAGTCGAAGCCAGCCCCCCGGCGCCACAGCCTCGACCTGATATTCAGCAAGCCAGCCAAGCCGACACAGAAAAGCCGGTCGAGCAAGCCGCATCGGAAAAAGCGGAAAAACTGCATGCCCGAATCAGCGAAAACCAAAAGCCCGTCATCGAAAAAGTTCCGGTTCGCAAAAATGCACCTGCCAACAAGACCGCGCAAAACGCCGGCTGGACCTGCAAATCGGGCGATGAAACGAAAAACTGGAATTGCAATCTGGTCGGCCCCGATCCTAAGGGCGAAACCCAAGCCGTGGCAGACTCGCAAACCGGCGGAACTTGGCTGACCCCGACCTACGATCATCAACAGGAGCGCTTGTTTCAGGTATTGCGCGGCGAATTCGAGCAAGACCCCTGGCAAAATTGCTCGAACTGGTCTGCGAAAAAACCCAAAATCCAGGCGACATCGGCCGAAGCCCGCGAAAGCGCCAATACCGATGTCACGGCCGATTTCTCGGAGGTATTCGACGGCGAAATCCTCAACTTTGCCGGCAACGTCGACCTGACCCGTGCCGACCAGCATTTGTTGGCCGACAAAGCCAGTTACGATACGGTAGCCGATACGATGGACGCGCAAGGCAATGTGATCTACAGCGAAGACACCTTGGCGCTATCGGCCGACACGGCGTCGCTCAGTCTGGGCAAAGACGAAGCCCGCCTGAGACAAACCCAATTCATTACGGCCGAAGCCCCCTTGCGCGGCACGGCCAAGATCATGTACCGAGATAGCAAAACGCTTTCGCGTTATCACGAAGCCACCTTTACCAGCTGTCCACCCAATAATCAGGACTGGATTGCGCATGCCTCGCGGGTCAAGATCAATCGCGAATCAGGCAAAGGTTCAGCCAAGGATGCCTGGCTGGAATTCAAGGGCATACCTTTTCTCTATACGCCTTACATTTCGTTTCCAGTCGACAACCGTCGCAGTTCAGGTTTATTGGCCCCCGTATTCAGTAGCACACAACGTAACGGCTTCGACTTTTCGGTCCCATTCTATTGGAATATCGCCACCAATTACGATACCGTCATCACGCCACGCTATATGGAAAAGCGCGGTGGCATGCTGCGCAACAAATTCCGCTATTTAACCGAAATCTCCCAAGGCAGTTTGGCCGGGGAAATTCTGCCTTACGACCAATTGAAAGACAAAAGCCGTTATTCGGCGGCGTTTAAGGACATTACTCAATTCACGCCGACCCTATATACCAACACCGATTTGAACTATGTGTCGGATAAGGAGTATTTCAACGACTTGAACAATGCCCTAGGCTTTCAACGCAATCGTTTCCTGCCGAGCACTGCTTACGCTTATTATTCGGGGCTACCGGGCGCATCGCTCGCGATCGGTGCTCACCACTATCAATCGGTGGACAAGACCATCACCGACACCGGCATGCCGTATGACATTCTCCCCAGAGTCAATCTAAACTTGGCTCACAACTTCGAGAACCTCCCTATCAATCTGGCGATGGAGAACCAGTACAGCCATTTCTATCACGACGTCAACGTCAACGGCCAGCGCTTCGACATTGCACCGTCCGTCAGTTTGCCTCTGGAATCCAGCGCCGGCTTCTTCATTCCCAAAATCACCGGCCAATACACTCAATATCAGTTGAACAACCTGACCGCCGCCAATCAGGACAGCAGCATCAGCCGGATGTTGCCGATATTTTCGGTCGATAGCGGATTGATGTTCGATAAAAACGTTACGCTCGGTGGCTCAGGCTATACCCATACTTTGGAACCGCGCGCCTTCTA
>JAQTYP010000171.1 GCA_028688235.1 Methylomonas sp. | reverse complement strand
TGCGGGCATAGCGAAGCGCTAAAGCCACCATCTCCTTTCTACCGAAGGCCTTACCCAGCAACAAAGCCGACAAAATCACGACAAAAGTCGGATACAGGAATAATATCAACCGCTCCAAGCCGGCGGAAATATATTGCAAGCCGATAAAATCGAATAGGCTGGACAAGTAATAGCCCAGAATCCCCAATACCAATACCGTCCAATAATCCCTTCCGGTTAATGGATAACCCTGGTTGCGGGCGTGCCGAAGAGCTACTACCAGGAAAACCGGTGCGGAAAACAACATGCGTAACGCCAGCAAGGTCAGGGCGTCTACTTCGTCATAATATGCCAGCTTAACTAAAATTGCCTTGGTCGAAAAACCGATCGCAGCCAATGCCGCCAAGCCGTAACCGAATACGACATCGCGATCGAGTGTTAAAGATTGGGGGAACATTGCCATAAGGCCTCCATATTCAAGCGGGCCCTGGGCGAGAATTCGAGCAATCGCGGCAGGACCCGCGGTTGCTTAAGTTTGTCAGAAAAACGAAAACACCACGGCAACGAAAAAATGCCATTGCCATAGCGGTTTATTGAAAATAAAGGTATAGATATCCATTTCGAAGACTATACAGGTGGCTTTTCGACATTGTCAATCGGATATATTTACCAGCCGTAATCCTTTTACCGGGCAGCATTGATACAATACGGCCCGTTTTCCATCTATTGTTTCAGGGAGTCCTTCATGATCCGTTTTCCAGCCGAATGGGAACCGCAATCAGCCGTCGTCATCGCCTGGCCGCATCACACCGGCGACTTTACCAACCTATCCGCCGTCGAGGACAGCTATCATTTCATCGCAAAGACGATCTGCCGATTCCAGCCTTTGATCATTATTTGCAAGAATGGCGAACACCAAGAGCATATTCAAACCGTTTTGAATCAGGTCGAACGTATCCATTTCATCCAGGCCGATTATAACGATATCTGGGTACGCGATACCGTGTTTATCAGCCTGGAATGGCAGCATCCCAAAGCCAAGGTGCAATTGGTGAATTTCCGTTTCAACGGCTGGGGCAACAAGTATCCTCACGATGCCGACAACAAACTAAATCTGACCCTGTTTGCTCACCCGATATTCAAAGGCCAACCGACGGCTACTTTGGATTTGGTCTTCGAAGGCGGCAGCATAGAATCGGACGGCCAAGGCACCGTCATGACGACCAAAAACTGTTTGCTGAATCCGAACCGCAATCCCGATCTATCCGAACAAGCGATCGCCAGCCAATTACAAAATTATCTGGGGGCCAAGCGCATCCTCTGGGTGGAACAACAGAATCTGGCCGGCGACGACACCGACGCTCACGTCGACACCCTGGCCCGCTTCTGCGACGTCAACACGATAGCCTACACCGCTTGCGATGACAGCGAAGACCCGCATTATCAAAGCCTCAAGAACATGGAAACTCAGTTAAAAGCGTTTAGAACCGAAAGCGGCGAACCTTATCGATTAGTGGCCCTGCCTTTGCCCAAACCGATTCACGACGAGGACGGCCTGCGGCTACCAGCCAACTACTCGAACTTTCTGATCATCAACGACGCGGTAATGGTGCCGGTTTACGATGATCCTATGGATCAAGTCGCGTTGGAACGTCTGGCTACATGTTTCCCGAATAGACAGGTCATCGCCACGCCTTGCCGTCCGTTGGTTCATCAATACGGCAGCCTGCATTGCGCCAGCATGCAAATTCCGGCGTTCGTGAATTTGAATTTCTAAGCGATCCAGATCAAAGTCCAAATAACTTATGAAACACGCCATCATCGCCTGCGCGGTCCAACAACCCTGCAACCGAGGCAGGGAAACCAATCTAGCGTATTCGATTGCTCAAATCGAACTCGCCGCCCGGCAAAATGCCGAGCTGGTCGTACTACCGGAATTGCATCTCGACCATTATTTTTGCCAGAGCGAAGATACGCTTTGCTTCGATCTGGCGCAAACCATCCCAGGGCCTACTTGCGAAACGTTGAGCCGGGTTGCCAAGGACAACAAAATCGTCATTGTTTCGACAATCTTCGAAAAACGCGCACCGGGGCTTTATCACAATACCGCCGTGGTATTCGACAAGGACGGCCGCCTCGCCGGCACCTTTCGCAAGATGCACATCCCCGACGATCCGGGATTTTATGAAAAATTTTATTTCACGCCCGGCGACCTCGGCTTCACCCCTATTACCACATCGATAGGCAAGCTCGGGGTACTGATCTGTTGGGACCAATGGTATCCCGAGGCCGCTCGATTGATGGCGCTGGCCGGTGCGGACGTATTGATTTATCCGACCGCGATAGGCTGGAACCCGGACGACGAACTGGACGAAAAACAACGTCAGCTAGACGCCTGGATTACCGTGCAACGCGGCCACGCGGTCGCCAACGGTCTGCCGCTGATTTCATGCAACCGCATAGGCTACGAGGCCGCAGCGGACCAAGCCAGCGGCATCCAGTTTTGGGGCAACAGTTTCATCGTCGGCCCTCAGGGCGAATTTTTAAGCCATGCCGACGAGCAACAAGACAGTCTGCTGTTTGCGACACTCGATCCGTCCCGCAGCGAAAACGTGCGCAGAATCTGGCCGTTTCTGCGCGACCGCCGTATCGACGACTATGGCAATCTGGTCAAGCGCTATATCGATTGACGCAGCAGATACAGCGCCCAGTCAGCCAAGCGCGTTTTCGCAATAACAAAACGGGAGCATCGCATCATGGTTGAATTAGTCTGGATAGGCACTGCTTATCTGATGGGCTTGCTGGCAACGGGCTTGATGTTTCCGCCGCTGGTGGGCTATCTGATTGCAGGCTACGCCTTGCATGCTTACGGCTTCGCAGGCCTGGACGCCTTGCCGCATATTGCCGATATCGGCATAGAATTGCTGTTGTTCTCGGTCGGATTGAAAATCAAACCCAGCTCGCTGATACGCAGCGAGGTCTTGAGCGTCGGCGGCTGGCATCTGGCGATAGTCACCATCGTTTCCAGTCTGGTGTTTCTCTGGCTGGGCAAACATATTACCGGCGGTCTGGTGTTGGGTATGAGCCTGGGTTTCTCCAGCACCGTGCTGGCAATCAAGGTACTCGAGGACAACGGCGAACTGTCATCGTTTCATGGCCGAGACGTATTGAGTATCCTGATTCTGCAGGACCTGATTGCGATTGCATTACTAGCCTATGCCGAAGACAGCCAACCCACGCCGTGGGCCCTGGAACTGTTGGCCATTCCTTTTCTGCGCCCCATCGCCTACCGTTTGCTGGAAGCCAGCCGTAGCGAGGAACTCAGGCTGATGCTGGGGGTCACCATGGCCCTGGCCGGCGGCGTATTTGCCGATTACCTTGGTATCTCGGCGGACATCGGCGCGTTACTGACCGGCATCATGCTCGGCGGCCACGACAAAACTGAAGACATCGCGCATAAACTATGGAGCCTGAAAGAGCTGTTCCTGGTCGCATTCTTCCTGCAGATCGGACTGCGCGGCTTGCCCGATCAGGAACAAGCCATGACGGCATTGGCCTTGTTGGCCTGGCTGCCGATGCAGGGCGGATTGTTTTTTTTCCTATTCATCCTGGCAGGCTTGCGGGCTCGTACCGCCTTCGTATCGTCACTGGCATTGATGACTTACAGCGAATTCGCGTTGATCACCACCGAAGCCGTGGTCAATTCCGGACTTTTGGCTCAGGAATGGCGGGCCATCATCAGCTTGGCGGTGGCCGGCTCGCTGGCCATCGCGGCACCGTTGAACCGCTACTCCCACATACTGTTCGCCTGGCTGGAACCCGTGTTGGTTCGCTTCGAACGCAAAAACCGTCAACTGCATCTGGACCGGATTCCGGAATCGCTGGGGGTGGCTGAATGGCTGATCGTCGGCATGGGGCGCACAGGCGTTTCCGCTTATACGGCTTTGCATGCCCGCGACAAGCGAGTGGTCGGCTTCGATGCCGACCCTACCGTAGTCGAGGCTCATTTGGCGCAAAATCGGCGGGTGGTCTATGGCGATTCGGAAGACACGGAAATGTGGAATGTCGTGCCTCTGGACAGGATCAAAGGCGTCATTTTGACGCTGCCGGATTTCGACTTACGCTGTTCGGCCATCATCCAGCTCAGAAACCGTGGTTTTCTGGGGCAAATCGGCACTATATGCTACTACCCCGACGAACAAACGGAATTGATGCGATTGGGCGCCAATTTTGTAATACATCCCTTGATCGAGGCCGGCAACCAGATGGCTAAACACATGTTGGAAATCGATCTGGAAAATTCAATTGACCCAGCGTAACATCTAGTTTTACTCTGAAAGTCATGAAGGGCGCAACCTCTTCTCACTCCAGCGTGAGAATGCATATCCGACGTTTAGACTTCGAAGCATGCATCACCAGCATTCCGTTCCACCCTCCGCGCTTTTTTCTCCGGTATGGGTCAACGTCAATGTTCCGCATTTGTCGTTAGCCTGATTGCCGGTCGGAGTGGCGGTCAATGTGTAGGTACTGGCAGTGACGACACTGATCTCCAGTTCATAGGCCGCCGTGCCTTCCGCGGGACTTTGCGCCGGGTAAATCGACGGCGAGCCGGTATCGTTTGTTTCGCCGCCACAGGTACTCGATCCCCCGTCTCCTCCAGCGTCGCAATAGCTGTTATTTTCGGTGAAGTGTCTTTCCATCGCATTCGCCAAGCCCAGTAAATCGCCTTTGGCTTCCGCGCGCCGGGATTTCGCGATACTGCCTTGATACCCCGGTATCGCAATGGCCGCCAAAATCCCGACGATGCCCACGGCGATCATCAGCTCGATCAAGGTAAACCCCAAAGGCTCACGTTTCATCACTTCGTTTCATCCTATCCCAATAATCTGTTTAATTTTCGCCACGCCACATAAGTCTGCCGCATTGTTATTTCAGTTGCCGCCAGGATCTGCGAATACCGATCTTATTTTCATCACCAGGTTCTTTTTCATCCACCACCGATGGCTCTTTTTCGCCGTTGCTAACTTTAATATCTGAAACAACACCACTGAGCACATTGAAGTCCGTAGTGATACCGTGTTCTAGATCCTCTCCAGAAGCTGACACTATTTCATCACCGAGTTTTACCTTGTCATTTCCGGTTACCGATCCGTCGTTATCGACGTCAAACGGCGGTTTAGGCGACCGACCGCCCGTCCGCACATCCAACTCCATCAGATAAGAGCGACCGCCACCGCTACAAGGATCGGCCTCCGGAATGAGGGTGGAAAATATCACAAAGCCTCGGCTCAATGCCGGAAAACCAATCATTCTTTCTCCCTCGGCCCCGTTCGGTGAGATCAAATCCAATGCCCAGCCACTTTTCACCTCCGCATCCTTGCAGTCCTTTCCTTCCTCGGCATAACAAATAGTGTGGTCGGTCAGAATCCGAATGGATTCTTTTATCTCTTTACCCGCTACGGTAGTGACTGAACCCTCGTGAATGATGGTTTGTTCCTGCAAATTGGTCCTGTCGGTAATCGCTACCCCGTTGTCCCACAATCCGTAAAACGTCTGTACTTGCGGATTCTCTCCAACGATGTTGTCGCCGGTTTCGAAGTATTTGCCGGTACCGAAATAGATCATGACGCCCTTGCCATTTTGATCGCTCCCCTCTTCGCTTACGCTGCCGACGTTAGGTTTGCCGGTAATCGGCTGCCTATCCTTTTCCGCGCACTCAGTTCCCGTTTTGCTGCAAGCGACAAAAAACGGACTCGTTGGAACCGGCCATTTGCCGGCCTCACCGGAAAGATCGAATTTCCATAAGTTTCCGTATAAATCACCCGCATAAACCGCATCCACGCCGCGATCATTATTGCTGTCGACCGCTAAAGGAGAGGACAGGCCATTTTTAAGCGTCGTCGTACCCACCCCGGTATCGATCTTTTGCAAAACGGCCCCCGTTCTGGCATCTAATACGAACAACACCGCATGACCGTTGTCGCTGTTATAGCCGTTGGCGACGATGCTTACCCAGTGCCCGTCCTGGGTCCTGACGACTTCCGGCCTGCCCAGGGTAAACCCCAAATCCGCATCATCGACGTTTGTGAACTCCCATAAAGCACTAGCTGCACCGAATTTATCCGGATCGGTAACATCCAAGGCAAATACCGCCCTGCCACCGCCGCCTGTCGTACCGACCAATACCGTAGTCCACGCGGTGCCATCGTAGACATCGCCGGCCGCCAATTTACCGTCCACATAATACTGGTGGGCATAACCCGGCGACGTCAAATTGCCCAATTCCGGAAACAACGCATTGGGAATGTAAGCGAATACCTCGCTACCGCCGCCCGCTCCGGAACTCGCATCGAAACCATGTAACATTCCATCGTTCGCTCCAACGTAAATCATAGATTTGCGCGTAGAGATCAATTTTTGAAAAGCGCTGTACTTATCACCGCCATCGGCAGCAGGTAGCGAAGCGTAACCGTAATCCTTAACACCCACATACAATGGATCGGAATTGATGATATCACCCAGCAAGTTTGTTCTTGCCCTGAATATACCTCCGGTTTTCCCTTGTTCATTGGAGTGATTGCCCCTTAGCCAATCGACCCGTAACTGACCTTTACCGTCAGCCTCCCCCTTCATGGTATTGAGGTAGTATTGCTGGGAATGGGGGGACGGCGGTGGATTATCGGCATCCTTATTGAGATTATCCCAATAAAATTCTATACCCCGCTTGCCCGCCTCGGCCAAGGGATTATAGGTAAAGATCGCTCTATCTTTAGCTTCAGGCAGTTTTTTGGAAGCCTCCCATACGCTGGTAAGCGCGCCTGACTTCGAGTCGATACTATAGGCTTCCAACCGCCCGCTCCAATCGGCGGAATTGAACTTGCCCTGATAAATCAACGTATCAGATGTCAGACGCGTAGAATTGGCCGCTATCGCCGCAGCCGCTGACATTTTTTCCTTGATGGCTTCGAAGGCTGCGTTCAGCGCCTTCACCAGTTTTTCCGGCTTGTTCGCAAGCACGTATTTATCGGGCTCGCCATCGCCATCGGCATCCCATTCCGATGGCTTTTTGTTTTTTAGGTCCTCATCGTCGGGCACTCCGTTAGCGTTGAAATCGTTGAAACCGCCGTATTTCCCGGCCAGCCACAACATGTTCATTTTTCCGACCAAGGGGCTGGTGCTGTATTCCTGATTATCCACCATGAAGTTGTTAACGGTTTGGGTGCCACCGATATCCTTTCTGATGTTTTGAGTATTGGCATAATAGGCCAAGCCGGCGATGTAATAGGG
>JAQTYP010000170.1 GCA_028688235.1 Methylomonas sp. | reverse complement strand
TATAACATAGAGCATTGTTTTTTATGGTATTGTTATTGTTGTTGTCTGCGTGCGTGCCAGCACCCTGTCGCTAGGTAGTGGTTGCTTGGAAGCTTGCCTGCCAGGGTATTCTCGGACAGGCTCCTAGTTGAAACTTTTCGTGATTTTCGTGTCTTGTCGTGGACAAAATGCTTTTTCTAGGTTCACGGTCTTATAATAAAGCCTGAAACGATCGCTAATAATCCCAAACATTGCGCAGGAGACGACGATGCGGTTATTCGAAGCCGGTTCCGCACTCCTTTTTTTCGGCGCACTGGCCCAACAACCGGCTTTACACGACACGGCGACGAAAGCCTTGACTGAACTGTCATCGCAGGGTTACCAATTACCGGACGCCGACAACCCCGTTCGTGTTTTTCCGGCCTTGACCTCCGGCGCTTTCAGCGCCCGTCATGCCGGCGGCTGGCGGCCCGGCGTGATTTATTTGCGTCAAGGGCCGCAAGGCAGTTTGAGCGAAGATGTTTACCTACGCCACGAGCTGTTTCACGAAGCCAGCCACAAGACCTGCGGCGGCAGACTGCCTGCCTGGGCCGAAGAAGCCCTGGCGATGCGCTTCAGCGGCGAACTGGCGGGACTCGAGGCCGGTCCCAGGCCAAATGCCACGGAGCTCGAAGCCCTACGCCAAAGGATACAGCAAGGCGCGGAACTCGCGCAGGACGACTTGGCCTTATTGGGGCGCCTGCTTGCAAACAGCAAGTGGAGCGACCAACCTTGCAACATCCCGGACGAATTACGGACTTTATTCGGTTCCGCCTTCGACGCCCAGGGTTCTGAAAGCCATATCTTGATCAGCCTGCAGTCCGGCCGCCTATTGGAAAGCGGCGGCGACATACATGCCCGCATGCCCCCCGGCTCGCTGCTGAAACTGATCTATGCGGCCGCGCTGGAATCGGCCAACCCGGAGATATTATCCGCCGAACTCGCCGCCAGCGACACCGACCGCTTGCTGCAGCGGCGCCGGCAATTTCAAGCGGCACGCTACCGTCTGCTGCTGTCGCCTATCGAAGAACAGCCGCTGGCCGCATCCTTGGAGCCGGAAGAAGCCGACTGGCAGGCTTACCTGGGCGGACGAGACCGAAATGGCAATTTTCCGCTACAAACGAATCTTCCGGAATTGGCCTTAGCGATGCGAGCGGCCTTGTTGAGCAAACCGGACTATTTCGAAGGCTTGACAGCCAACGGCAGCTTACCCGGCTCTACATTGGCCGGTCAGGCCGAAACCGATAAAAATCTGCTCAGGCAGATGCGGATATTGGCCAAGACCGGCACGGTGTCGACGCCCAGCGGCCAACCACTGGCCGGCCATCTGCTGCTGGCATGGCCGGCCGAGCATCCTGCGTTTTTGGCTATTTTCAGGCGAACCGGTCATAGTGGCGCTGCCGTCCTGCCCAAAGCCGCCTTATTACTCAGAAAATGGCGATTGATCCATCCGCCCGAATTCGCCACCGCCAGAGTCGGCGTGTTGACGGCGACATCCCGCGCCAGTTGGGAGGCGCGGGCCGACTGCCCCGAAATTTTGTCTAACCAATTCCATTTCAGCCTGTGCGGAGCCTTACGCATCGTCTCGACGGCCAAAGGCAGCCGTAGCGAGCGACTGGTTCACGGCATTTTGTACGCATCGGAAAAACATGGCCCGGCTGTGTTGGAAACCGATATCGTCAGCTATGTCGACGCGGTGATGTCGGCCGAAGCGCAACACTTGAAGGGTGCCGCCAAGGAAGCCATGCGCGCGGTGATCGCCTGGAATGCCGCACACGGCAGGCACAGGCACGCGGATTCGTCTTCGTTATGCGATACCACGCATTGCATGGTATTCATGGGCGAAACGCCAGACGATCAGTCGAAAAGAGGCGCAGCCATAGCGGGCGATTTACTGAACTACCTGGACGATCTGGCAAACCGAAATAACTGGCATTGGCTGCCGTTCGCTGCCGGTGGCGACGAACGCTGGCAACGCCAAATCGGCGCGGATGCACTGAGCAGGCTGTTCGACGAAACCGAAATACTAGCCGTGCGCCGCGAAAGGCGCAAAAACGGAGAGTTGTTCGTGCATCTTTATTATCCGCAGAGCGACGAAGTCGTCGCTTGCGAAATCTTCCGCAACACCTTGAAACTGCCCTCCTGCCCGGACAAAATCCAGCACGCTGAGACCCCCGCCCTCTGGACATTCGAAGGCCTGGGCGCCGGCCATGGCCTGGGCCTGTCGGTGGCCCGCGCCCAGGCCATGGCCAACGGCGGTTTCAGCGCCGAACAAATCTTGCGCGACGCCTATATCCAGCCTATTCCCGATCCCTAAGGCGCGGCGAAGTCGTAAACCTTGTATCTATCCACTAACGGCCGCAAAACTTGCTGAGCCAGCTTGACGTAATCCGGATGCTGTAAAAATGCCTGGTAAGCCTCACTGTTTTCGAATACCGCCGATATCGCCACATCGTAGGACTCGTCCACTGCCGCGTTGGCACGGCTGCGCCTGACCTCGGCCGGCGTGCCGGCGGAGTAGGAGACGATGCCGGGTAAATGCGCCAGGCTCAGACTGGCTTCTACATATTGCCTTCTAAGCGCTTCGTCTCCCGCCGCCTTCAGCCAGACCACGGCGACGTGATGCAGCCTAGGCGCGTCGAGCCCAGCCGCCGGCCTTGCATTCGAACAGGCGTTCAGCCAACACAATGCCATGATCGCAATCAAGGTCTTCGCCGAACGCCGCTCAAACATTTTCCGCCTTCCATTTGATGTTACAGCCTATGCTGGGAATTTGTTCGGAATCGATAGGCTGTCCGGCCAGCAAGGCATCCAGCGCGTTGCGCAAATCCTCGCCGGTCACAGCGATGTCGTTTTTAGGCGTGGAAGCGTCCAAGCGGCCTCGGTAGACACAGGCCAAATTGGCGTCGAACAAATAAATATCCGGCGTACAGGCGGCCCGGTAGGCCTTGGCCACTTGCTGGCTTTCGTCGTACAAATAGGCGGCAAAGGGATGACCCCAGTCGGCCATTAAAGCCTGCATCTTGTCCGGTGCGTCTTGCGGATAGCTTTCGACGTCGTTGGCACTGATCGCGATCGTCGCAATACCCAAGGTCGCGTATTGCAGGGCAATCGCGATCAACTGCTGTTTGACGTGCAGCACGTAGGGACAATGATTGCAGATGAACATCACGAGTGTGCCCTGCTCGCCTTTCAGTTCATGCAAACTGAGGAGCTTTCCGGTCACCGTATCGGGCAAACGAAAATCCGGTGCTATCGTGCCCAAGGGCATCATGTTGGACGGGGTTGCGGCCATTTTATCTCCGTAATAAAAAAGGGTGCGATTCAAACTGAGGCGCAATAAAAAATGAAACGCTACGCGAAGCCGGTTTAAAGTCGGGTCTCGGCCCGACAACCGAGTTTCTTTCTTTTGCGCGGCCAAAAGAAAGAAACCAAAGAAAAGGCCGCCCCAATACCGCCTGATTCCTGCGCTTCTCGCTTTTGTCGAGGGTTTTCCGAAGGGGCTTCCCAGCCCCTCGGAAAACGCGCGGCATCCCTGCCGTGCCCCTGTCGGGCTGTTCTCGACAAAAGCGGCGATGCTCGGGGCGTCATAAGGGGAGAACACCCTGCCTTCGGCAGTTTTTTGCTTCGCATTTTTACGAAACATCTGGCTCCCCAAGTAATTTTCGCCTCAGTTTGAATTGCATCCATTAAAAAACAGGGCTAGTGTTAAACCAGGCCCGATGAATATAATTAAAACAATTTCCCTGTAGCCATCGATAGCAAACGATTTCAGTCACACGTGGCGCGTCAATTCGCCCCGAGCCATACGCAAGACCGACAAGGCCTTCTCATAATCGAAATTGTCGATTTGCCGCCCCAATTCCCCCGCGGATTTACCCAACCCGGCAGTGAACAAGGCTGCATTTTTCTGGAACAGTCCGTTGGCTTCTATATTACATTGCTCCAGCAAGCATTCCAATCTATCCAATAGCGCGTCCAATTGCGCCACGGCCTCCTGCTCAACGGCCTGCTCAGCCACAGGCGTCAGCACCTGCAACAACGCGACCGCCGTTTGCCGATAATCGTCATCGAGCCCCGCCGCGAGCCGTTCGACTTCCGCCAGAGTTTTTTGGCTGCGGATCGCGGCCTCCAATTCGGCGGCGGCCATTTGAACGGCATTGGCGCCCAAGGTTGCCGCTACCCCCTTCAAGGTATGAGCCAAAAGCCTGGCGCCATCGACATTCCCGTCGCGATAACGTTCCAACAGATCCTCGACATCGCCTGCGTGATCCAGGGCGAACTGCCGCAACAGCCTTAGGTAACTTGCACCATTGCCCCGGACACATTTCATGCCCAGTCGGCAATCCAAACCATGGATGTTTTGCAAAGCCAGCAATGACTGAGCCGGATAAGCCGAGTCGCCTGACACAGGCGCGGGCGGCTCGGCCATGAGCCCGCCTTGCTCGGGCAACCATTTCAACAACACGGTGTACAACATTTCCGGATCAACCGGCTTCCCGATAAAATCGTTCATGCCGGCCTCCATGCAAATCGCCCGGTCTTCGTCGAAAGCATTCGCCGTCATCGCCAGGATGGTCACATGCCGCCCGCCTTCCCGACCGCGTATCGCCTTGGTGGCCTCCAGCCCGTCCATCACCGGCATTTGCAGGTCCATCAGAATTAAATCGTAGGGCGTTTGTTCGCTCATCGCCACGGCAGCCTTGCCGTCGCCCGCCACGTCCACCCGCAAGCCCACTTCGGTCAACAGTTCCAACGCAACGGCCTGATTGATGGGATTGTCTTCGACCAACAACACCCGACATCCTCGATGATGGCAGAACAAGGCCTGCTCGGCCTCCAATGTCGCCGGCGCCGGAGCCGACAGCCTGCGCGGGTAACCCTTTAACACATCGGCCAATGTGTCGTGCAGAACCGACAAGGTGACGGGTTTGACGAGCTCGGCCACGAAACCCGGACGATTGGCCTCGGACTGATCGGCCGCCGCATCCGCCCGCAAAACCAACAAGCGGGGCGGCTTATGGCGCAAACGCAAACCATCCATGCCTTGCACCAGCTCGGCGGAGGACTGCCAGTCGAGCAAGGCGCAATCGAAAGGCACGTCCTCGCCATCGGCCGCCGAGACGGCGGACAAAGCCGCGGCGACCGACTCCACAATCTGGCAATGCATGCCCAATACATGCAGCATACGCACTATAACGTCGCGCGAATCAGAAGCGGCATCGACCAGCAGCACCTTACGCCCTGGCAAACTGCCGACCAAAGCCCTTCTGCCTACGGCGTCGGTTTTACCCAAGCGCACGGTAAACCAGAAGATACTGCCTTGCCCCGGCACGCTTTCGACCCCAACCAGCCCCCCCAACAACTCGACTTGACGCCGGGTAATGGCCAAGCCCAAACCCGTGCCGCCGTATTTGCGGGTTGTCGAAGAGTCCGCCTGTTCGAAGGATTGGAATAATTTGTCCAGATGCTCGGGACTGATGCCTATGCCGGTATCCTGTACCTCGATGCGGGCCAATAGACTCGTGTCGTCCTGCTGCTCGACTCGCCCGCGCAAGATGATGGAACCCTTTTCGGTAAATTTGACCGCGTTACCGACGTAATTCAGCAAGGCTTGCCCCAAACGGGTCGGATCGCCACTAAACACCCCACTCAAGCCGGGATCGAGATCGATGATCAATTCCAGGCCTTTGGCCTGGGCCTTGGGTGCGATCCACGCGCAGGCGTTCAACAACACCCTTTCCAGGTCGAAATCGATAGCCTCGACCTTCACCTTTCCGGCTTCGATTTTTGACAAATCCAGGATGTCGTTGATGACGGCCAACAAATGGTGGGCGCTATCGGTCAGCTTGGTCAATTTATCCGTCTGATCGGCATCGAGCCCGCTACGTTGCAATAAATAAGCAAAACCGATGATAGCATTCAGCGGCGTGCGGATTTCGTGGCTCATGTTCGCCAGGAAAGTGCTCTTGGCGATGCTGGCGGCTTCAGCCTCCGCCTTGGCCTGCTGCAGTTCCTGGGTACGTTGTTCGACCAGTTCCTCCAGATGATGGCGGTGTCGCTCCAGCTCCTGAGCCAACTCGAGCTTCTCGGTAATGTCTTCCTTGATCGCCAGATAATGCGTCACACTGCCGTCGCGTTGGCGCACAGGGCTGAGGCTGGCGAATTCGGCGTATTCGCTGCCGTCCTTGCGCTTATTGACTAACTGCCCCTTCCAGGTCTGCCCGCGAGACAAGGCTTCCCACATCTCAGCGTAAACGGCCTTGGGCGTCCGGCCCGATTGCAACATACTGGGGTTTTGTCCCATGGCCTCTTCGCGGCTATAGCCCGTGGTTCTGACGAAGGCGTCGTTGACATATTCGATGCGGGCATCGAGATCGGTAATGACTATACTCTCCGGACTCTGTTCCATCGCCAAAGACAATTTGACCAACTCGGTTTCCGAGGCCTTACGCTCGGTGACATCCAGCATCAAGCCCTGCAAATACAGGGGTCGCCCCTGCTCGTCCGCAATCACGTCGCCGAAATCGTCGAAGTAATGCATACGCCTGCCTTATCCCGCAAGCGGTATTCGAGAAACAGCGGTCCACCGGTATCGCTCCATTCGGCCAACTGCCGCAATACCCTTTCCTTGTCGTCCGGATGTAATAAACTCAGCCACAATCCGGGGGTGTCCAACCATTCCTGTTGTTGGTAACCCAAGTCGGCGACTTTGGGACTGATATAGATGGTTTCGCTCGCATGATTCAACAGGGCGCGATAAACGATGGCCGGAATCTGCTCGGTCAACAAACGGAAAGTCCGCTCGCTTTCCTTCAGCGCATCGCGCGCCGTTTCGGCTTCCTTGCTGGCTCTGAACGCTTCTTCCATCAGTTCCTTGGCCTTCCGCCCGGCCTCGATTTGCGCCTCCAGCGCCGCGGACTGTTCGGCCTCTCTGGCTTGCCCCTGAACTCTAGCCTCCTCGGCGGAGGCTTCAGCCGCCTGTCTGGCCTGAGCCATCTCCTGGTAAAGATTCAGGTTGTTCAAGCCTATAGCCACCGTATCGGCCACGGCCTGCTGTAATTCCAATTCTTCGTCGTTTGCCAGATGGGCGCTAGCCCAATAACAACCTATCGCGCCGACCGGCTGGTCCCAGCCTATCGGCACCATGCACAGACTTTTGACGAAAGTCGGCCTATAGGCGTCGTGCGGGACCCGCCGGTCGGCGTAGATGTCTTCTATTACCACCGGTTCGGCTTGCAACATGGCCCATCCGGAGATACAGGCTTC
>JAQTYP010000169.1 GCA_028688235.1 Methylomonas sp. | reverse complement strand
ACGTGTTCGAACTGCACTATGTCGAGCTGCGTAAATTCGACAAAACCTACGGCGAAATCCACAGCGCGCTGGATCGCTGGAGCGCTTTCCTGACCAAGGCGCATCAACTCAGCAATAACGCTATCCCTGAAGAGCTGAGCCAGGATCCTGCCATTGTCAAAGCCATCTCGGCCGTCGATCGCATGTTCGACGAAGAGGAACGGGTGATTTACGAAGTCAGGATGCAATCTTTAGCCGACGTGGAAAGTAAAATTGCCTCCGCGCTGGAAAAAGGCTTGGAACAAGGTTTGGAGCGAGGCTTGGAAAAAGGCAGGGAGCAAGGCCGTGAACAGGAAAAAATGGCGATTGCTTGCAGCCTGTTGAATCTGCTCGACGACGACGTGATTGCCGCTAAAACCGGCTTGACGCTCGAAGCGGTGCGCCAGCTTCGTAACGAACGACATCCGAAGGCATAGTTCAACCTAACCCCGGCAAATGAAAGTAGCGCAGCTGGGCACGGGTGCGATTCAAACGGATGCGGAAATTATTTGGGAGGACTGGTGTTTCGTAAAAACGCGAAGCGAAAAATTGCCGAAGGAAGGGTGTTTTTCCCTTATCCCGCCCCGAACATCGCAGCTTTTGTCGAGAACAGCCCGACAGGGGCGCGGCCGGGATGCAGGAGGTAGAGCAAGGCATGGAGCAATTGCCGAGGCCGCGCAAAAGAAAGAAACTCGGCTGTCGGGCCGAGGCCCGACTTTAAACCGGCTTCGCGTAGCGTTCCGTGAATGAGAAGCGGATATCTCGTGTCCATCGCCCTTGC
Source organism: Methylomonas sp. (assembly GCA_028688235.1). Lineage (GTDB taxonomy): Bacteria > Pseudomonadota > Gammaproteobacteria > Methylococcales > Methylomonadaceae > Methylomonas. Next base: position 6,510 of record JAQTYP010000169.1, on the reverse strand, counting down.
TGCAACGCTTTAGGACGAAACCAGGTGCCGACGCCTACCCTGCTGTCGCGTAATCAGCCCGCACAGCTTGAGACAAAACAAATGCCGCTATAATGAAAACGCGATAACCATTTTGGAGGAGCGCCACCGTGTTAGCCGTAAAAGATGCCGGATTCATTAGCCCGGAAGAGTATTTGCAAGGCGAACCGCTCAGCGAAGTCAAGCATGAATTGATAGCCGGCCATGTTTATGCGATGGCCGGAGCCAGCGCCAATCATGAAAGAATATCGGGAAACATATACAGAAAATTCGGCAATCATTTAGAAAACACGCCCTGCGAACCCTTCGGTTCGGACATGAAAGTGAGAGTTGGCGACAATTTCTTTTATCCCGATGTCATTGTCGATTGCCATTTCGACGATTCGGAACCCTATTTCACCGAAACCCCTATCATTATCGTGGAGGTGTTATCGAGATCGACGCGCAGGACGGACGAAACCGTCAAGTTGATGTCGTATATCACTATTCCCACGCTGCAAGAATATGTGCTGATTCAACAGGATTTCGCGGACATTCAAGTGCTACGCAGAAGCGAAGGCTGGTTGCCGAAGCATTATTTTCTCGGCGACGAGATAACTTTCGAATCCATAGGTTTAACCTTGGCCGTCGAGGAGATTTATCATCGGGTGCAAAACGACGATGTGGCCGAATTTCTCATCGATAAGGCCCGAGCAACAGTGATGTAACGCGCCGCCCAAGCCGCAATGCCGTTAAGTTAAGACTTGTTCCGTTCGTCCTGAGCCTGTCGAAGGGCGAGCGGAACAAGTCGTTAAGCCGCTCATGGTTCGACAGGCTCACCACGAACGGCTTAACTTAACGACATTGACCCAAGGCCGTAACTCACGTAGCCGTGCTACACTGTTTTTCCGTCTTTCCCGTTCTCAGGGGTTAATGCTTATGTGCCGTATCAATCCCCGCGTCGATTTCGCCTTTAAAAAGCTGTTCGGCAGTGAAGAAAACAAGGATTTACTGATCTCATTGATCAATGCCGTCGTTTCCGACGATCAGCAAGTCAGCGACATCGAATTGAAAAATCCCTATAACCTGGCCGATTACCAGGCCGGCAAAATGTCGATTCTGGATATCAAAGCCAAGACTGCTCAGGGCCGTTGGTTTAACGTCGAAATGCAAATCAGCGAAGACTACTATTTCGATAAACGGGCGATTTACTACTGGGCCAAGCTGGTCACCGAACAACTGAGCGAAGGCATGATGTTCAAGGAGCTGAAAAAAACCGTCAGCATCAACATCCTCGATTTTAACTTCATCCCGGACACGCGGGAATTTCATAACTGCTACAAAATCCTGAACACGGCCGGCGGCAAAGACGACAAGCTGCATGACGTGTTCGAACTGCACTATGTCGAGCTGCGTAAATTCGACAAAACCTACGGCGAAATCCACAGCGCGCTGGATCGCTGGAGCGCTTTCCTGACCAAGGCGCATCAACTCAGCAATAACGCTATCCCCGAAGCACTGAGCCATGACCCGGCCATTGTCAAAGCCATCTCGGCCGTCGATCGCATGTTCGACGAAGAGGAACGGGTAATTTACGAAGTCAGGATGCAATCTTTGGCCGATGTGGAAAGTAAAATCGCCTCCGCGCTGGAACAAGGCTTGGAAAAAGGCCGGGAACAAGGCAAAGAGCAAGAAAAAATGGCGATTGCCTGCAGCCTGTTGGAGCTGCTGGACGACGAGGTGATTGCCGCTAAAACCGGCTTAACGCTCGAAGCGGTGCGCCAGCTTCGTAGCGAACGATAAATGCGCTTTGTTGCAAGCGTAGTCTCTAGGTAAAACGATCCGCGAACGAGCAGCGGGGCGGAACAAACGCCATCTCGCCTGCCAAGCCGGCTATCCCAATCAGTACCTTCACGAGCAGTTAGGGCTGATCAATTTGCCGGCAAGAACCCGTGACCTTCCGTGGGCGAAAGCGTGATGTTTTGTCCGAGAGCCCAGTGCCTGAAATAGGCCCGCTGGGTTCGATGAGGGGGATGTGAAAACGGGGGTCAAGGTTAGGATAATGAGGCACCGCCAAACGAAAGGGGCGGAAACAGATAGGCCAAGCCTACCGCTTACCGCGTCACATCTCTACTCTACTCCCTATTGATATCCCTCATCCTAACCCTTGGGCTTTCAGCAAAGCTTCCAGTTCGGCATATTTGAAACTGTTTGTATAGTGCATGAGAAACAAGCCCAGCCGATTATCCGCACCGGCTACGGCATCGACTGCGTCCGTGACTTTGTCCATTTCGCCAATATCCAGGGCTTGCATCAGTTGCGTCAATACCGTTTTCGGCAAAGCCGCCAAGTGGCTTTTCAACTCGGTTTCCGACAGTGAATCCGCCGGCGAGGGGGCGGTTTGGGGCGCGAAATAGTCGTATTCGACGCCCATCAGGCGTTTCATGACCTCGAACACATCGGCTTCGCGAAACGGTTTGCGGACAAATTCATCGCAACCGGCCTCCAGTACCCGGGTTTGTTCATCGGTAAAAACACTGGCCGTCAAAGCGGCGATTTTGATATCGTGTCCGCCCGCCATTTGTCGTATTCGCCGGGTGGCTTGGTAACCGTCCATCACCGGCATGCGCATATCCATCCAGATAAAGTGCGGCTTAAACGCCATGCATTCCGTCAAGGCTTGTTCGCCGTTGGCCGCTTCTCGAACACGGAACCCCACTTCCTGTAGTAATTTTTTCAACAACAAGCGGTTGGCTTCGGAATCGTCGACAATCAAAATGTTGTAAACAGGTTGTCCGGCGGCCAATCGACGTACCCGCCGCGACGGCACGCTGGCAGCTTGCTCTTCGGACGCGGACGGAACGGCGGCTAGATTGAACGCAAACAACGACCCTTCGCCAATGCGGCTCTCGACCGTTATGTCGCCGCCCATCAATTGCAGGAATCGGAGGGTAATGGGCAAACCCAAGCCGGTTCCCTCGCTCAGGCGGGTATCGCGGCCGACTTGTACGAAAGCCTCGAAAACATGGTCGATGTCTTCTGGGGCAATGCCGCGCCCGGTATCTTCGACTTCGAATTCCAAACGATAGCCGTCTTGCTCCCGACGGCCGCGAGCGCGCAGGCTTATGCCCCCTTGATCGGTATATTTGATGGCGTTACCGGCGACATTGAGAAGGATCTGCTTTAATTTTTTTGCATCGACGCTGACGTAACGCGGTAATGAGTCGTCGAGTTCTAACATTAGGTTCAATCCTTTGGTATTCGCCCTGACGCGCAACATGGCGGTCACATCGCGCAACAGCATCGGCAAATCGATCGTCTCCTCTGCCAGCGCCATGCGTCCGGCTTCGATTTTTGACATGTCCAACACGTCATTGATGATATCAAGCAGATGTTCGCCGCTGCTTTTTACGATGCGCAGGCTTTCGCGCTGGTCGTCGTTCAAGTTCGGGGCGCGGGTCAATAATTCCGAAAATCCCAGAATGGCATTAAGCGGCGTGCGCAATTCGTGGCTCATATTGGCCAGGAATACGCTTTTGGTTCGATTGGCGACTTCGGCTGATTCCTTGGCTGCCGAGAGTTGTTGGGTACGCTTGGCGACGCGACGTTCCAATTCGTCGTTCAGCTGCCGAACCTGGGCCTCGGCCCGGCGGCGCTCTTCCAGTTCTTCGCCCAAGACATGCAATAAAGGGTAGGTTAGCCGGTAAACGCCTAGCATTCCAAGCAATAAAATCACCGCCGACAAAATCAGTAGGCGCAACGTCGTTTGATCGATGATGGCATCGAGTTCCGCACGATCCATCCTGAATAACAAATACCAATGGGTAGCGGAAACGGGGCGAATGCCTATCACCGTATTCGGAAAACTGGCGTTCCCGGATTCGGTTGCGATCGATGGTGGATTTCGATAATCGGCCATCATGCGATCGAACAGGCCAGCCTCGTAAGGCAGGCGGTTTGGAAACAGGGAAACGAACCCGCTCTGCCGCCGACAGAGCAATATCACCTCGCCGCTTTCACCTATGCCGGCATGATCGGTGATCAAGGCGCGCAGGCCGTCGGTGCGAAATAGCGCGACATCGGTGCCTAATCGCCGTCCATCGGTGCTAAGAATGGGCGAGGATATGGTGATTAAGGTTTCGCCTTCGATATCGATGGGGTCGTAAAGCAGAGGCGTTGGTGTCGTTTTATCGATGCTATCGAGAAAATCGGCCGGGATGGTTGGACCTACGGCAACGACGCTCACGCCTTGCGAATCCAGTTGCGTAATGGCTATTGCATCTTCGGCCGTTTTCAGGGCATCGAGCAAGATGGGAGTGGAGAGGGTTTGCAATTGCTGTTGCGTTATCTGCCGGTCTTCATAAGCCTGCAGGTTTTTTCGAAGCTGACTTCGGCTGGCGAATTGGCCTGCAATGTTAAAAATTTTGGAGATGAATTGATTCACCGCCGATATTTTAGCGTCGACAATGAACTGAACCTGTTGCGCGTTTTTTTCTTTTAAATCCCGATTGAGCGGCGCCATGACGGTGGCGACCAACAGGATGCCGATGACCAGTAATGCCAGGAACGTCCGTAAAAAAATACTGCGTTTTATATGGTCGATATTAGTCGCCTGCATTGCCTGCTCAGGGTTGCATCTATGGGGAGGGATGCTTTGAAAGGGGTATCTTTAGCAAATGCTGGTGAAAAAAGCTACCTGACGCTAGCGACAGGGCCGCAAGGGCGGGTTGTCGCTATCGCTCCAAATCCGCCCTAGTCGTTAATCATTTATAGATTGTCGGAAGCATAATCCGCCAGACGCGAGCGTTCACCGCGTTTTAGCGTGATATGGGCGCTGTTTTGCCAGTTTTTGAAACGGTCTACCGCATAGGTCAGGCCGGAGCTGGTGGCAGTCAAATAGGGCGTGTCGATTTGCGCCAGGTTGCCTATGCAGATGATCTTGGTGCCGGGACCGGCGCGGGTGATCAGGGTTTTCATTTGTTTGGGCGTCAAGTTTTGCGCTTCGTCTATGATCAGATAACGGTTCAAGAAAGTGCGTCCGCGCATGAAATTCAGCGAACGGATTTTGACCCGGTTCATCACCACGTTCATGGATGCGCCTTGCTCCCATTCGGTATTGCCCGAACGGCTGCCGAGTAATTCCAGGTTGTCCATCAAGGCGCCCATCCACGGCGCCATTTTTTCTTCTTCCGATCCCGGTAAGAAACCGATGTCTTCGCCTACTGGCATGGTTTCGCGGGTCATGATGATTTCCAAAAACGCCTTTCGTTCCAATGTCAACGACAAGCCCGCCGCCAATGCCAGCAAGGTCTTGCCGGTACCCGCGGCGCCCAGCAGGGTGACGAAATCGACATCGGGGTCGAGCAGGGCGTTCAATGCGAAATTTTGTTCTCGGTTTTTAGCGATCACGCCCCAGACGCCGTGATGTTTGGTGCGATAGTCCTGCGCCAGCTGCAGTACCGCCGTTTCTCCGTCGCAGGACTTGACGATGGCTTCGAATCCGGCTTCGTCTTCCAGATAGAGATCTTGGTTAGGATACCATTCCGCTACATGTGGGCCGTGGATGCGGTAGAACGTGTGGTTGTTCTGTTGCCAGGATTCCATTTTGCTGCCGTGCTCGTCCCAGAAATCGGCTTCCAGCGCCATGGCGCCGCTGTACAGCAAGTCGACGTCTTCTATGGTCTGGTCGTTATGGTAATCCTCCGCGGTAATTTGCAGTGCGGCGGCCTTGATTCGCATGTTGATGTCCTTGGATACCAAAATGACGTTGACGCCGGGGTACTCTTTCCCGAGAGCCAGCACGATGCTCAGAATGGAGTTGTCGGCAATCTGGCCGGGCAAGTCGGCCGGAAGCAAATGAGATAATTGCCGGGTTTGGAAATATAGGCGCCCAGGTTCCCCGGTATCGGTTAAATTGGGGCCGTGTTCGATACGGGTCAACGGCAAGCCTTCGTTGATGGTTTGCTGGTCGGCACCCCTAATCAGTTCATCCAGGAAGCGGCTGACCTGGCGTACGTTGCGGGACACGTCGGACAAGCCTTTTTTGGCATGGTCCAGCTCTTCCAGCACCACCATGGGTATGAATAGGTTATGTTCCTGAAAGCGGAAAATACTGGTTGGGTCGTGCATCAACACGTTGGTATCCAGCACGAATAGTTTTTTGGCAGTGGATTGTATGTTCATGGTGTCCTTGTATCCTTATTATATGGAGGTGTCATTGTAATCCTAGGCTTTCTAACCGATTAAGCCGCGTAGCGTCAAATCCCTCCGTCGCCGGCGTGACCTGTCTTCCCGAATTCGGCAAGCGGTTTGTGTTGCCTGTTTAATTAAACTAGAATGCACGGTTACTGTGAAAGTCACGGGGGCGACGCTCCTATGGAAAAAACGGCTTCTCGTTTAAAACGGGACAAAGAGGGAGGCTTAACCGTTCGTCCTGAGCTTGTCGAAGGGTGAGCGGTTAAGCCATTCATGGTTCGACTTTTCTCACCACGAACGGCTTAACCTCTGACTGTC
>JAQTYP010000168.1 GCA_028688235.1 Methylomonas sp. | reverse complement strand
GCAACAGTCCACTGGTGTTGAGCCAACAGCGGCTTTACCTGCGCCGCTATTGGCACTATCAACAAGTCCTGGATAGCGAAATCGCCAAGCGTGTACGACCTATTCGGGACGGCCTGCCGCAATCCTTGCCAACCACCTTGGCAGGCTTGTTCCGGGAAAGCCCGGAACAGCCTGACTGGCAGAAAATCGCCTGCGTGCTGGCCTTGCGCGCGCGGTTTGCGATCATCACCGGCGGCCCCGGCACCGGCAAGACCACAACCCTGACCAAGCTATTGGCCCTGCTGATCGAAATGGCCGCCGAGGAACAGCGCTCCAATCCGACGATTTTGCTGGCGGCACCGACCGGTAAGGCGGCCGCCCGCGTCAGCGCTTCGATCGCCACAGCCCTGAAAAAACTGGCGCTGCCGGACGCGGTCGAACAGGTCATTCCGAAAAAAGCCAGCACGCTACACCGCCTGCTCGGCAGCCGCCCGGACAGCAGACGCTACCAGCACCACAAGCACAATCCGTTATTGGCGGACGTCGTCATCGTCGATGAAGCTTCGATGATAGACCTGGAAATGATGGCCGCGCTGCTCGACGCCTTGCCGGACACCACGCAACTGATTTTGCTCGGCGACAAGGACCAACTGGCCTCGGTCGAGGCCGGTTCGGTTATGGGAGAGTTATGCAGAGGTGCGGAACTTGCCGCTTATGACGCTGCAACCCTCGATTGGATAACCCATCATGCCGGCGAAACCCTGCCTTCTCCAGGCGTAAGCGGCTCGGCCATCAATCAACAAACCGTAATGTTGCGCCATAGCCACCGTTTCGGCGCGGATAGCGGCATAGGACAACTGGCCTCCGCCGTCAATACCGGCGATGCCGGGCTGGCCCAGACAATTTTGGCTGGCGGCTATCACGACCTGAATCGAATGTTGCTGTCCGACGCCTGGGATGAACGATTGAAGCAGTTGATTGGCGCTGACGGCGATGACGAAATCCGTCCCGGTTACGGTCTTTACCTGCAAATCATACATCATCAGCGTCCGGCCGCGGCCAGCACCTATTCGCAGTGGGCGCTGGCGGTTCTGAAGGCTTTCGACCGATTCCGGGTTTTATGTGCATTGCGCGGTGGCGACTGGGGCGTGGAAGGCCTGAACCAGCGCACGGAACAATGGCTGTTTTGCGGCAGGAAGCCCGGCTTATGGTACGAAGGCAGGCCGGTCATGATCACCCGTAACGACTACAATCTCGGTTTGATGAACGGCGACATCGGCATCACCTTGCTGGATGCCGCCGGCAAATTGCGGGTCGCTTTTCCCGGTGACGAACAGGACAACATACGCTGGATTTCGCCGATGCGCTTGCCGGATGTGGAAACCGCCTTCGCGATGACCGTGCATAAATCGCAAGGCTCCGAATTCGACCATGTTGCGCTGATTTTCCCGCCGCTACGCAGTCCGGTATTGACCAGGGAACTGGTCTATACCGGCATCACCCGCGCAAAAACCAACGTTACGTTGCTGGAAAGCCGTGCCGGCGTTTTCGAACAGGCGATACTGACAAAATGCAAATGACAAGCCAAAGTCACGAGCCCATCCTCAGTCGACAAGAACTTGGCATTTGAATTACCACCTTCGAACCAGCTTGCCAAAACCACAACCGGTAAAATCTTTTTCGGGTACATGCACAATTTTCAATCCAAGGCGCCGCCTCTCGCCTTTTCTCGAATCATTTTTAACCCACACGAATTCGGAACCGTTCACACGCTTATCGTTCATGATCAGTCTGACGACGTATTCGTCGGCCCTGACATGCAGCCGCTGCCCGTCTTCGTCCACATAAAACTGTTTATTCAATGCCTTGATCAATCGCCTCCTGACTTTGTCCGAGCATACGCGAACCAGTGCGTGGCGTTCGACGGCAATCCCGAATTTATCGTTCAGCTGAATGATGACTATCGCCTTCAATTCGCCGTCGCGTTGCAGGAACGAGCCTTTTAACAATGGCGTTACATAGGCCTCGAGATGGTCTATCGAGGCTGCATGATGGATATTCTTGAGTATGGCATACATGATCCAACCTTGATCCATGAAGGACTCGGAGATGAGACTAACCGGAGGAGCCTGGGAACGAATGAATATACCTAAAAAGCACGGTATTTCGTTCAACAAGACTGAAAAACCGGGCAACAAACCTTATAATGCCCCTCCTTACCCTCGCTAATCATAGCAGCACGACTTAAATAAACTCTAGCCTATGTTTCAAAAACTCTACGACCTCGTCATTTCCTGGTCCAGACACAGACACGCCTTAAGGTATTTGGTCGTTTTAAGTTTCGCGGAATCCTCGTTTTTTCCGGTGCCACCCGATGTAATGCTGGCTCCCATGGCGCTGGCACAACCCAGCAAAGCCATGCGCTTCGCATTTTGGACCACGACGGCATCGGTGTTAGGCGGCATTTTAGGCTACGGCATAGGTTATTTTCTATTCGAAAACATAGCCCCCTGGCTAAAAACCACCCATTATTGGGAAGGTTACCTGACGGCAACCACATGGTTTAACCAATGGGGATTTTGGGCAGTCCTGGTCGCCGGATTTTCGCCTATCCCTTACAAGGTATTTACCATAGCCGCCGGCACATTGAATATGCTTATAGCTCCTTTCGTGCTGGCATCCATGATAGGCCGCGGCGGTCGTTTTTTTCTGGTTGCGATATTGCTCGCCGCCGGCGGAGAAAAGCTGGAATCCAAATTACGCGAACATATGGACCGTCTGGGCTGGGGCTTGGTCGTCGTGATCGCGATCGGCGGATTGATTTACCATTTCACGCAATAAGCATTCCGTTAGAAATAACTTACTTTTTAGTTCCTACGTTCTGCGCTCGCCGTTATACACAGCTCATCGCGACATCCTGTAGCGCCTCCAAAACGATGGCAAAATCGCGCAAGCACCGCATGCCTATCCATTGGCGGATAGGCAAAAATCTGGCCCTGAATAAAGCCAGGCATTAAAATGTGCGGCATACGGCATCAGCATTGGGCGAAGCCGACTAATCTCGGAATCATCGATGAAAATCGTCTCTTGGAACGTTAACGGCATTCGCGCCGTCCAGGGCAAAGGATTTACCGAAACGCTGCAGGAATTGAACGCCGATTGTCTATTGTTGCAAGAAACCAAGGCCCAGGACGATCAAGTGCAAAAAGCCCTGGAAGCCATAGACCATTATCACGTTTACAGCTACTCGGCGGAACGCAAGGGCTATTCAGGGGTGGCTCTATTGACCCGGCAGGAGCCGCTACGAATTTTTCGCGGTATCAATGTCGCCGAACACGATCAGGAAGGGCGGGTCATCACGGCCGAATTCGAAAAGTTTTTCTTGACCAACGTCTATGTGCCAAATTCCGGTGATAATCTGGTCAGGCTGGATTACCGGCAAACCTGGGACCAGGCCTTTCTGGCCTACCTTCAGTCGTTGCAAGAGCAAAAACCCGTCATCGCCTGCGGCGATTTCAACGTGGCCCATCAAGCCATGGACATTGCTCGCCCCAAGGCCAATTACAACAAATCCGCAGGATACACCCAGGCCGAAATCGACGGCTTCAGCCGTTTCGTCCATGCAGGCTTGGTAGACAGTTTTCGGCATTTCAACCCCGATACCGTCGCTTATAGCTGGTGGAGCTATCGCGCAAATGCCCGAGCCAAAAATATCGGCTGGCGTATCGATTACGTGCTGGCCAGTCAAACCCTGCTCGGCCAGATAAGCGATACGTTCATTTTACCGCAGGTCATGGGTTCGGATCACTGTCCTGTCGGAATCGACATCGGTTTTTAGACTGGCACCAAAATAGTTTGCAGGAATATTATCCCTGCCGCCGACACCCGCCAATCGAGTCACTGAACCCCTTTCCGATTTTGAAGAAGTTACTTCATGCTCCTTCCTTAATAAGGCGGATACCAATTGTATCGTTGCAGCGCATGGTTCAGCGAAGCCAAAACGGTATCGACCGGAGAATCCCGCAAACACAGCATATTTCGCGGCAAAAGGGTTTCGTGTTTGTAAACGCCACCCTCTTGGCGTTGCTCGGATACCAAGGTGATTTCCGCGGCCGAATCTTCAGGCTCGTTGGGTAAACTCAGTTTGGCTAGAAAGGCAACCCGCCTTCTATTAAATTGGCGAATATCGACGCCTTGTCGTTTCAAATGCGCAACCACATCGGGCGATGGCTGTTGCATGTATTGGGCTAATTCTGCAGGCGGATAAACCTCCATCGAATAGCTTTTCATGGCATGCATTTTCATTTCCTCGCCTTGACGATTAAAGCCCTGTTTCTGGCAACTACTGATTACAGGACTCGCAGTCCAGCCTGACATACAGCCTCCGTCATCGGTAAGCGGCGAATTCATCGAAGTTTTCATGTTAATGTCCCCCTGCCCTCATGTTGCTGGAAATTGCAGTCGGTCCACCAAATTTGCAACCCTCTGAAAATTTTGGCATTTTGCGTGGACTCAATGATTTTTTCAGGTTAAAAGTCACCAAATTTCAGGATACCAGCATCCCGGCCACATCGGCAGGCGTAAACGGCCCCGGTTCGGCTATAAGCGCACGAGCCGCACCTAAGCGGTCCCAGACGTTCCATAACAATACACCGCGCACCCTATCCTGCTGCAAATAATAAATCACGCCTTTTTTGAAGGGCTCCATCCAATCCTCGACCATTTCCAAGCGGGAATCGATGCGCCCTACGGCTTCGTAGCCCAGCTCGAACAAATCGGAGTAAAAATAAGGCAGATGATAGTAAGACGAGGCATCGCCCGCCATGTTGCGACCGGCGCATTCTCCCATCGTCAGTGCGGCATCCTCGTGTTCAGCACGCATGCGTCGATCCAAAGCCGGATTGTAGAAATTGGCGACATCACCGGCGGCATAGATGTCCGGATGACCGCTACGCAGCAACGCATCCACGACGATGCCGTTATCGACGGCTAATCCGGCCCTCTCCGCCAAGCTGACGTTGGGCCTGATGCCGATTCCCGCCACGACCGCATCCGTTTCGATGCGAAGTTCGGCTCCCCCTGCCCTACCTCGAGCAATTAAACATAAGCCCTGCCGATCTCGCTCCAAGCCGGTGACCAACTGACTGGGCAGCACGTCGACACCGTGTGCGCGGTAATAATCGTTCAGAAAATGAACCAGATCGCCGGGAAACAAAGACGCTCCTATGCCTTGCTCCGGGAACAACATCGTCACTTGCTTGCCATTCATCGCCAGAGCCGCAGCGATTTCGGATCCGATAAAACCGCCGCCAATCACGGCAAACCGCTGCTTTTGCCCGCTCAGAGCCAAAAGCCGGTGATAGTCCGTCAAGTCGCGAAAATAAATGATTTCATCCCCTCCGAACGGTAGCCTTACGACATCGCCGCCGGTAGCGATCAACAATTTGTCGAAACGGTAGTCATTGCCCTGATCGTCCGTGACGGTTTTTTTGGATAGATCGAGAGTTTCCACGCGGCGGCCTAAATGCAGTATTACCCGAAACGCATCCAATGGATACCAGATTTTGTCCAAGGGCTTTCCTCGCCATAACCCCTTGGAAAGCGGTGGACGTTTATAGGGTGGATACGATTCCCCGCTGACCAATCCTATGCTGCCGTCGGGATCGACGGCCCGAATGCCCCGAATAGCGGCGTATGCGGCCATGCCGCCGCCAACGATGAGATAATGATAATGCGACATAGGCCCTCCCGATCGGTTAAAGACGCTCATCCTTAAGAGGGTTTCAAGATATTACGCTCGGACAGGGCCTGCTTACTGAGGTTCAAAAATATATTTATCGTCAGCCCAATTTGTCACAATGCTATGCGTTGCCGTTCAATAAATCGAACATCCCCTGCTGTGCATGTTGCAATATGGCCGTCACCAAGGGATGTTTCATGCGGCGCTGAGCCGTGATGGCGTAAAAGCGTTCGACGACACCGTCGGCCGGCCCCAGCATTTCTGTGCCGTATTGACGCTGGATTTCGGCGGCCACCACTTGCGGCGAAAAAAACAAACCGGCTCCCGCGGCACCAAAGGTTTTTAATAAGGCGCTGTCTTCCACTTCGGCCTGTATGGCCGGACAAATTTGTTGGGTGTCGAACCATTGATCCAACGAGCGCCGCAAAGCGGTATTCGTGGTTGGCAACAGAAACGGCGCACCGTTCAGGCAACGCGGAAATCCCCGACGATAGCGGGCCGCCAATTCCGGAACCGCGAACACCCCGACGCCCGACTCACCCAAAAAATGATTAAAAACCCTGGTACCGCTGGCCGGGGTCGCCGGCACGTCGCACAACATCATGTCTATGCCGTGTAAACCGATTTCGATCAGCAATCGATCGGTTTTGTCTTCCACGCAATGCACTTGCTTGGGCTCGGACAGACGCAATACCGGCTCCATCAATTTATATGCGATCAACTTGGGCATCGCATCGCTGATGCCGATATGCAGACGCAAACCACGTTCGGTAGTGCGGCCTTTCAGCATATGCGTCATTTCGCGGCCCAGCGCGAAAATTTCGTCGGCATAATGAAAAACCGCCCGGCCGGTTTCGGTCAACACCAATTTTCGGCCTTCTTTGCGCAATAATTTAACGCCTGCCGATTGTTCGAAAACCGCCAACTGACCGCTGATGGTCGGCTGAGCCAAATGCAGGGTTTCACAAGCCGCGCTGATGCTGCCGTGTTTAGCCACCGCCCAAAAATAATACAAATGCTGATAATTGATGCGTTCCATGAGTACAGAAATATCGAAAATATCTATGAAAACTATCGATAGTTCCGATTTTACTATTTTTGGCGACCGGCGTATTTTATGTATCGTTTAAATTAATCGAGAACTGCCATGTCCCAGCCATACGACGACAAAGCCCTGCGCTCTGCGATTCGTTTATTGAAAGTCATACTAGGAAAGGTGCTGAAGACCCAGGCCACCCCCAAGGTCGCCGCAACCGTAGAACTGCTGCAACGCCAGTTTTCCGCCTTACGCCGCGACAACCAGCCTGCCCGCCGGCAACAGATGCTTCGCACATTAGAGGATTTGCCGGCCGACACCTTAAGCGAGGTCATCAGGGCCTTTAGCCTGTATTTCAGCCTGCTGAACATCGCCGAAGAATCCACCCAGCTTCAGAATCGCCGCCGCCAAATCGAAAAAAACAGACATTACTGGCGCGGTTCGTTTCACGACACCTTGTTGGCCTTCAAAAATGCCGGCATCAGCGCCGAACAATTGCAGCCGCTATTTGACGAGATGCATTATCTACCGGTCATGACAGCCCATCCTACCGAAGCTAAACGCCGC